>JAJAYR010000173.1 GCA_026786155.1 Pyrinomonadaceae bacterium | reverse complement strand
GTATTCAATCTGCTTTCAAAAGATAATTCATAAATTCTGGTTATTTCGGCTAACCCAATAATAGAAGTGTCAATTCCGTCGAAAACACTCGTTTCATTTTCGACTTTCGGCACTTTGCTTTCAATTAAATTTAATCCCGAAAGCCGTTCGCCTTTGAGTTCCAAAACGCCTTGTTCCTGCGTTTTGTGCTGGCTTCTGCCTTCCATCGCAATCTCGAAATACGAGCGTCCGAGCAAATAATCATATTGTCCGACGTTGATTTTCAATTTCGGCTCGGTCGTCGAGCGAAAACCCTGCGAAACGTAAAATTTCAAAACCTGCCAAGCCGCGCCAGAATCTCTGCATTGATTGGCATCGGCGGCGGCTTTGACGGCGAGCGGCGCGATGTAACCGGCGTATTGATGCTGCCCGTGTCCGTCGGCGGGCGTTCCCGAAAAGCGCGAGATGACGACGAGCGGGCGAAACGTGCGAATTGCCCGAACCGCGTCGCAGAGAATTATTTTTTCGTCCCATTTACCTTTCGTTTCTTCCAAAGTTTTGGAAAATCCGAAATCGAAAGCGCGGGTAAAATACTGTTCCGCGCCGTCGAGTCGTCTGGCTTGCAGAAGTTCTTCGGTGCGAATCACGCCCAACGATTCAAACAATTCCGAGCCGATGATATTTTGCCCGCCGTCGCCGCGCGTCAGCGATAAATACGCCGTCCGCGCACTTTCGCCGCGTGCCAGATACGCCAGCAATCCCGAATCTTCGTCGTCCGGGTGCGCTCCGATGTGCATTACGCTTTTCGTCGTGTTTAATTTTTTGAGAAGCTGACCCAAACCAATCGCGCCGTAATCATAAACGGGACGAACCTGCGAATGAACGGAAAACGGAAAACGGAAAATGGAAAATAATAAAACGAGCGCGGACAAAACTTTAGACTTCGTATTTTTCATTTTTAACTGGCGGCAAACGGAAACTCTTTTCGGCGATAAACGCGAATGAAATAGATTATCAAACCGACGACGATTAAAACCGCCGCGTAACGAATTTCTTTGAGAAAGTTCGGGCGCATAAACATCACATACAGAAATCCGACGATTGCCAGCAAAGCGGGCAGCGCATAAAGCCACATTTTGAACGGGCGCGGCACGTCGGGACGAGTTTGGCGCAAAATCAGCAATCCGACGATTTGCGCGAGAAATTGAATCGTGATGCGGATGACGACTAACGCGGCAACGACATCAACGAGTTTGAAAAAACAGAACAGCGCGGCGATGCCGCCCATTATCAGCAAGGAGACGTATGGAACATGATGTTTCGGGTGAACTTTTCGGAAGATTTTGAAATAATTTCCGTCCAGAGCAGCAGCGAACGGCACACGCGAATAGCCAAGTAAAAGCGAAAAAACCGACGCGAACGCCGTGAACATTATCAGCAGAGTCGCAATCACGCCCGCCGTTTTGCCGTAAAGCCGTTCCATAAAAACCGAAACGACATATTTCCGCGCGTCAGAAGTCGCCGTCTCAGAAAACTCGCGCCACGGAATCACGCCGAGAATCGAGATGTTCATCACGATATAAATCGCCGACACCGCCAGAATCGAAAACATAATCGAGCGCGGAATCGTCTTTTCGGGATTCTTCACTTCGCCCGCGAAAAAATTGACGTTGTAATAACCCCAGTAATCATAAACGGCGATGAGCAGAGCAGAGCCGAGTCCGAGAAACAAGTTTTGGTTGAGTTCAAAGGCGTTCGGCGGAAAATCGAAGGCGAGCCGCGACTCCGCGAATCAATTCAGGTTGTTCGGATTTTTCTTCGGACATTTAATTTAATGGATGATGAAGAACTGCTTTAATTATCCATTATCCATTTTTCAAGCGTTCTGCCCCTGCTTTTTCTGGGTTTGCGACAAAACTTTTTCGTAAAAATTAATATACTGCGGAATTATTTTCTCGGAACTGTAGCGCAAAATGGCGAGTTCGCGCCCGCGCACTCCGAAGGCGCGGCGCATTTCTTCGTCATTGATAAATTTCAGCGCGTCGTTCGCCATTTTTTCCGTATCGCCGATGTCGCTCAAAAATCCGGTTTCCTTATCGTTGATAACTTCGGGAATGCCGCCGACTTTGGTGGCGACGACGGGAACTTCGCAGGCTTGCGCTTCGAGCGCGGCGAGACCGAAGGATTCTTCTTCGGACGGCAGCAGGAAAACGTCGGCAACCGCCACATAATCGGTGATTTTCGCCTGTTTGCCAACGAAAATCGTTTCGTTCTGGACGTTTAATTGTTTGGCGAGATGATGCACGGCGGAAAGTTCCGGTCCGTCGCCGACCATAATCAAACGCGCGTTGCCGCCTTTGGCGCGGACTTTCGCTAAAATCTCGACGCAATCGGCGGGACGTTTGACGGCGCGAAAATTGGAAACGTGGACGAGAAGTTTTTCGTCGTTCGGCGATAATTCCTTGCAAATCGGCGAGCCTTCTTCGCGCCGGTATAAATCGGGCGAAATGAAATTCGGGATGACTTCGATTTCGTCAAAATCGAAAGTTTCAATCGTCGCCTGTTTCAAAAATTTTGAAACCGCCGTTACGCCGTCCGACTGCTGAAGTCCGTAGCGCGTAATCGGCAGATACGAACGGTCCGCGCCGACTAAAGTTATATCCGTTCCGTGCAGCGTCGTAATAACGGGAACATAGCGTTTTTGTTTGATTGATTCGCGGGCTAAAATCGCCGAAATCGAATGCGGAATCGCGTAGTGAACGTGCAGCAAATCGAGGTTTTCCGAACGCGCGACGGTCGCCATTTTCGTCGCCAGAGCCAAATCATACGGCTGATGCTCGAAAAGCGGATACGTCATCATTTCGACTTCGTGAAAATGGACGCGCTCATTTAATTCCGTCAAACGAGTTGGCAAAGCCGAAGAAATAAAATGGACGTTATGACCGCGAGCGGCGAGTTCTCTACCGAGTTCCGAACCGACAATGCCGCTGCCGCCGTAGGTTGGATAAACCGTGATTCCGATGTTCATAAATTATGGTTAAACCGTCTGTCATTTCAATTTATCATTTACGTTCAACCATTAACAATCATCGGCGGAAGAGGCTTCAAATTAAGTTCATTGTTTCAGTGCGCTAGTGGAAACTATGCGCTTTCAGCGCAAGACTTTAGTTTGCTTCCGCTAAAATCTGTGTAAAATAGCGGAAGATGAAAGATAATCGGCACGGTCACCATACGATTAGCAGATTGACCGTCCACATTGTTTGGGTCACGAAATATCGCTACCACGTTTTGGAAGGCGATATAAAAGTTCGCTGTCGGGAACTTTTGATTCAGATTTGCGACTCTGAAGATGTTCGCATCCTGTCGGGCGTAGTCTCGAAAGACCACGTTACATATGCACTTGGAATATCCGCCGAAACTGGCTCTTTCGGATTTGGTCAAACGCTTGAAGGGACGCTCCTCGCGCCTTTTGCAAGCAGAATTTCCCCATCTTCAAAAGCGATATTGGGGCAATCACTTTTGGGCGATTGGCTACGGCGCGTGGAGTACGGGCAATATCACGGATGAAATGGTGCAGGAATATTTGGAACATCATCGAAATCCATCGAACAAGGATACCAACCCGATTATCCTTGAATAGTTATCGGACTTTCAGTCCACTTGAAACCTCTGCACTTCCAGTGCAGAGTCGTTTAGTTTTACTTACAATTCTCGCCCAAGAGTCGTATGAATTAATAGTTGCTCTTTTTTGCGCCAAGTCTTCGGCTAAACGCGAATAGCGTTGAAACTCCGGCAAACCTTTGCCGGTATTAATATCAATGACAAAAGCGATGTCGTTCATATTGTCCACATAAAGCACACGTAAAACGATTATTTCATCGCCTTCATCACTTCCGTATTGGATAAGATTGTTTATCGCTAAAGTTTTTTTGTTCACGCTACCAGCTCCTTACGCTCTCTATCAAACGTAATGGTAACGAGCGATTGCGCCGATTTATTCAAATCAATTTTCTGTGTCAAATCGAGAAGAATTTCCTTTCTGGCAACTAAATGCCTAAACAAGCGAAGACAAGTTCCGATTTCGATTTGCATTATTGCATTGCCGTCTTTTCATTTATTCGACCGTCACGCTTTTCGCCAGATTGCGCGGCTGGTCAACGTCGCAGCCGAGCCGGACGGCGATGTGATATGCCAGCAATTGCAAAGGCACGATTGACAGAATCGGTGCGAGCAAATCCGACACTTTCGGAATCTCGATAACGTGGTCGGAGACGAGCGAACTCATCTGGTCGCCTTCGCTTAAAATCGAAAAAATAATGCCGTCGCGGGCTTTGACTTCGACGATGTTCGAGTGCGTTTTCTCATAACGCAGTTCGGAATTTTCGTTGCCTTCTTCGCGCGTGTTGATGACGACGACCGGCAGCGTTTCGTCAATCAGCGCGTTCGGACCGTGTTTCATCTCGCCCGCCGGATAACCTTCGGCGTGAATGTAGCTGATTTCTTTGAGTTTCAACGCGCCTTCGAGTGCGACGGGAAAATTGATGCCGCGCCCTAAATATAGAAAATCGCGGGCGCGGAAAAATTCCTTCGACATTTCCTCAATCGTATCGGCTTCGCTCAAAATTTCTTCGATTTTCAAAGGCAGTTCGATAAGTTCCTGCGCGTGTTTTTTGACTTGCTCCTCGCTCAATCTGCCGCGTAGTTCGCCCAAATAAAGCGCGAAAATATAAAGCGCGATGATTTGCGACGTGAATGCTTTGGTCGAAGCGACGCTGATTTCCGGTCCGGCGTGCGTCAAAATCGTGCCGTCGGCTTCGCGCGTAATCATCGAACCCTGCACGTTGCAAATCGCCAGAACTTTGCAGCCCGCCCGTTTCGCCTCGCGCATCGCGGCGATAGTGTCGGCGGTTTCACCCGACTGCGAAATGACGATGAGCAAATCCGATTCGTCCAAAACCGGATTTCGGTATCGAAATTCCGATGCGTAATCAACTTCGACCGGAATCCGCGCCAATTCTTCGAGCATATATTTGGCGGCAGTTCCGGCGTGCCAACTCGTTCCGCAGGCGGCGATTTTTATCGAGCGCACGTTGCGAAAATCCTCTTCGGAAATGTCCATCGCGTCGAGATAAACTTTGCCCGTATCTAACGAAACTCGCCCGCGCACCGTGTCGCGGACGGCTCGCGGCTGTTCGTAAATTTCCTTTAAAAGAAAATGTTTGAAGCCGCCTTTTTCCGCCATTATCGGGTCCCAGGTGATGCGCTGCTGTTTCGGTTCGACGACGTTGCCGTCGTAATCGGTTACGCGCACCGAATCTTTCGTTAAAATCGCAATTTCCTTTTCGCCCAAATAAAAGACATCGCGCGTGTGCTGCAAAATCGCGGGAATGTCCGATGCGACAAAGAATTCGCCGTCGCCCAAACCGATGACGACCGGCGGACCTTCGCGGACGGCGATAATTTTGTCGGGATCATCCGCTGAAATTATCGAAAGCGCGAAAATTCCTTTCAACTGCTGAACCGACTTTCTAACGGATTCTTCAAAACTCAAGCCGTCGGTTTTGATGTGTTCTTCGATTAAATGCGCGACAATTTCCGTATCGGTTTCGGTTTTGAATTCGTGTCCTTTTTCCTGCAACTGTTTTTTTAAGGTCAGATAATTTTCGATAATCCCGTTATGCACGACGACGATTCTGCCGGTGCAGTCGCGGTGCGGATGCGCGTTTTCTTCGGTCGGTCGCCCGTGCGTCGCCCACCGCGTATGCCCGATGCCGTAATTTCCGTCAAGCGGATTCAGCCGAATGCACTCTTCCAGATTCCGCAATTTCCCTTCGGCGCGGCGCAGTTCCAGATGATTCGCGTCGTCCACGACGGCGATGCCCGCCGAATCGTAACCGCGATACTCCAATTTTCTCAAGCCCTCGATAATGAGCGGCACAACTTGTTTATTTCCAACGTATCCGACAATTCCACACATAAACTTTTATTCTTTGTTCTATGACTAAAAACTTGATACTTAATTTCAACTCGAATGATAAACCTGCCAGACGGCAATCAGCACTACTTCTTCCTCCAAAGCCTCCAAAGCCGCGTTTCTTATTTCGTCGGTGTAATTTGAAAGTAAATCAGAATTATCTTGAAATGAGAAAGGCGTGTCGGTATAAATCAAACTGATGCGGTCTTGAATCTTCTCGCCGAAATTTGAAAGATAACTGCCTTCAAGCCCGCGAATGATGGTGCATCCGCCGAAAGTGTAAGTAAATTCCTCATCGAGGGCTTGCAATAAATTTTGGTAAGAAGATTTGGGCAAATCGGGTAGATAAACTTCAATTCTTCCCTTGGCGAACAGCGGCAATGAATTTCTCCTTTCGTTTATCGAATTGCTTCGTGCGTTTGATTGATTCTTCCGCCGAAAGTTTCGCCGGTTCGGGACGCTCGATTTTTACTTCTTTAACTAATTTCAAATTTTGTTTCATTGCTTTTTACCTCACAAAAAATTATTTTAGCACGACTCTTTTATTTTAACTGCCCCTGCCATCTTCAAAATAATCAGATGAATAGAAGATAAAATTAAAATCACCAAACTGTAAAGCGCAATCATCATCGCGCCGGTTTGCGCCGTCACGGTTGCGTAACTCATTTGCGAAAGCATGGCGGCGATGCTGATTTCGGACACGCCGATGGCACCGGGAACGAAACTTAAAATGCCGATGACGGTTGTCAAAGAAATAATCGCCGTCGTTTGAAAAATCGTTAAATCAATCGCCGCGCTTTGAAAAATAAATTTCCAGCCGAAAATCATTATCGTCCAAGATGCCAAAGTCAAAAGAAAAGCAAAAATAAGATTGCTTGATTGCGTCGGCACAATCCGCCGATACGTTTGCAGTTTTTCGGGAAATTTCTTTGACGCGATGACAAACGCGAATATCAAAACGGCTAAAACCGCGATTAAACCGGCAATCGCCAATTGTAGCCGATTGCCGAGGTTAAACTCAAACAAAACGAAAATGCCGAACGCCGCGAGCGTTGAAATCGTCAGCAAATCAAGCAGTTTTTCAAAGAAAAAATATCGGTAACCGGAAAATCTTCCGCCGCCGTATTTTCTCAAAAATTCGACTTTTAACGCCTCGCCCGACTGAAAAGGCGTGAAATTGGCGAACCCGATGGTTACCGCCGTATATAAATAAAGTTTGAAAAATGAAATGTTTAGCTTTTCATTTTTTAAGAGAATCGCCCACCGTAATGTTCGCAGAAACCAGAAAATCAGCGTCGTCGAAATCGAAGCGGCGAGAAACATCGAAAGGTTGATTTGGCGTATCGTGCGCCAAATTTCAAGCCACTCGAAGCTGGTTAAAATATAGTAAAGACAAACTGCCGCCAAAGCGAGAGGCAAAATTATTTTCGCCGCGCGGAGTAAAAATTTGCCTTTTTTTGAATGATTGGTCTCCGCCACGTTTTTGAAATGCGCTTTATTTGACGTTAAGAATTCGCGTTTGAGCCGCGTTCTTAAAACCGCAAACTAAAGTTTGAACTCTAAACTCTAACCTTATTCTTCGGTGTTCCAGATGTATTTTCCGGCTTTGCCGCCGGTCATAAAAAGCAAATCCAAAATCGAAACCGCGCCGTCGAAAGGCGGATAAAATTGTTTGTATTCGGGATAATCGTAAGTCATATATTCGAAATTAATTCCGGCACGGTCGAATTTTTCCGTTTCGATGTAACTTTCCGCCGCCGCGCCGGTGATGTAATGCGTCGCGCCGATTTTATCGAGCAAAAAAAGCAGCCGGTCGGTTTTTCTGCCGCTTGCGCCGAACTCCGACGCGCGATAAAACTTTGTTTTCTCGATTCCCAATTCACGCGCCAGCGCAATCGTCAAATCAATCGTCAAATCAGCTAAAAATCTATCGTCTCGTTTATAAAAGTCGGTTAAAAGCAATTCGTATTTTGAAAAGAATGGAGCTTTTTCGTAAGACAGCCGCAAAGTTTTCCGGTGTTTTTCGCGCCAGTCATTTTGTGTCCCGTCAATTTCAATTTCGTTAATCGGAATTCCCTGAATGATTGAACCTTTGTTTAAAACCGGAATCGAAAGCCATTGCCTGCCATTCGCGGTTTTGATGCGGTTGCGACTGCACCAGCCGCGCTTTTCATACTGCACGTCGTCGTAAAAAATAAATGCGTCGGCTTTCTGAATCTGGTGAAAATAACCGCGCCAGGGAATACAAAAAGGCTGTAAGATAACGCATTTCATTTTTATTTCCTGACGATAATCGTGAAATCGTATTCCGGGTAATCGTGCAGCAGGCTGACGAAGCGCGAGAGGTTTCGCTTGCAGAAGTCGAACCAGTATAAAGGATCGGCGTAATATAAATCGTCGCGCCGCCGTTCGATGTCCGAGTAGCTCGTCAGGGCGTTAAAGGCAAAGCCTTTATATGAAAGCGCGTCGAACTCGAAAATTTTCGCTTTCATATATTCTTGCCATTCGTCGTCGTCGGCAAATTTCATACTGAAAACGCCGCTCGCCGCCGTGTAATCGGCTTTAGGAAAATCTTCGAGCCGCGTCGAAAATAGACAATTTTTCGACGCGGCGAATTTTTTCCGCGCCGCTTCAATCATCTGCGCTGAAACGTCGAAGCCGAAATACTGAAAATCCGCGCCGGAGGTTTGCAGAAAGCGAAACAATTCGCCGTCGCCGCAGCCGTAATCGAGAATCGAAAAAGGCGCGGAAAAATCGGCGACTTTCAGCAGTTCCCGAAACCGATTATACTGTGCTTTGCGCGATTTCCAATCAACCGCTTTTAAGCCCGCGCCGTATTTTTCCACTCGTTTGTCGAAATGATTTTTCAAATGCCGGATGATATTTTCAAAATTTCCGGCATCAGATTTTTTCGCTTTCATAAATTTTACGAATGATGGTGTAGGGTCGGCGTTTGGTTTCGATGTAGATTTTCGAGATGTAAATTCCGATTGTTCCTAAACAGATGATAATCAAGCCGCCGAGCGTCCAGACGGACGCGGCGGCGAGTTTCCAGCCTTCGATTTCGTCAATAAATAAGTGAATGAAAAACATCAGAAAAAACAAACCGCCGGAGAAACCGAAAATAATCAGCCCTAGCAGAAACATTCCCAGAAGCGGTCGGCTGCTGAACGCAGTTACGGTATTGATGAAAAGCGAAATTTTGCGGCGAATATTATAAGCGGACGTGCCTTTGAAATTTTTATTGACGACGACCGCCGATTGTTTGAAGCCCGTCAAAGACCACAGTCCCATTATGTCAAATTCCTGCTCTTTGTGTTCGATTAACGCCTGAACATAATTGCGCGTCATCAATCGCGCCGTCAAGACGTTCGCCTCCGCTTTATAGCCGGTCAGCAGGTTAAACATAAAATAATAGATTTTGCCGGAAAACTGTTCAAACCATTCGCCTTTGCGTTTTTTCTGCACTCCGTAAATGACATCGGCATTGGCTTTGCCGAATTCTTCGTAAAAAAGCGTGAGCAGTTCGGGTTCTTCTTCCAAATCCGAATCAATCAGAAAAACCAAATCGCCGCGAGCGTGCGCCAGTCCGGTCATAATCGCTTTGTGATGTCCGAAATTACGCGAAAGGTCAATGATTTTTATTCGTTTGTCCTGCTCGTGAAGCGCGACGACAACTTCCAACGAATCGTCGGGCGAACCGTCGTTGACGAAAATTATTTCGTAATCGGCGGAAATTTCCTCAAGACCTTTTTTGGTGCGCTGATAAAATTCTTCGATATACGGTGAAGAGTAATACAACGTCGTAACGATTGATAAAAGCATCGGGCTAAAATATCGAGATTATCGAGCAAAATTGTTAAAGGTGCGCGAATTGTTTGTTACCTTAAACTGCTTGATTTTTTCGATGACGTAATCTTGTTCTTCGTCGGTGTAGCTGTTATAAAAAGGCAGCCGCAGCAGATTGTTGCTGACATCTTCGGTTACCGGACAATCGCCGACGCGCCCGCCGAAATTGCGTCCCATTTTTGAGAGATGCAGCGGCTGGTAATGAAAGATACTGTCAATGTTCTGTTTTTCCAGATAATCAATCATCGCGGTTCGCGCTTCAAACGACGGGAAAATCATATAAAAAAGATGATACGCCTGTTCGCAGTGCGCCGGAACGAACGGCAGTCGAACGTTATTTTCTTTCGCCCAATCGCCCAAGCCGGATTCATAACGCCGCCAAATTTCGCGGCGGCGCGTCTGAATTTTTTCCGCCGCTTCGAGCTGCGCGTATAAAAAAGCGGCGAGCAAATCCGCCATTACATAACTCGAACCGATGTCAATCCAACTGTATTTATCAATTTCGCCGCGAAACAGACGGCTGCGATTCGTGCCTTTTTCCCTGATATACTCGGCGCGTTCGATAAAATCTCGATTGTTGATAATCAACGCGCCGCCTCCGCCGCAACTGATGTTTTTCGTTTCGTGAAAACTCTGCGTCGCCATCTGCCCGAACGTGCCGAGCGGTTTGCCTTTATATTTTCCGACTAAACGTCTTTCGCGGCGGCGGGCGAAAAGAACAGTCGCCAAATAAAATACGGCGCACCGTAATACGGCATTCTACCAGCATAAACTTTTCGCTCGCCGTTCCAAAAAAAATACTCTCCGTCTTCGAGCAGATTATCCATTCCGCTTAAATAAGAAAAAGTATCGCCGGTATTTATCGCCAGCGAACCGCTTTTTAATTCGGGCAGACTACAACCCATTAACTGCGAAAAATAAACGCCCAAACTCAACTTTAGAGCGAAAGTAATTGTTAAAAGAATTACTAAATCTTTTTAGTTTCGGGCATTTTTTCGCTAAAGAAATCTTCCTTATTCGGTTTGGTCGTTATTCGGTTTGGTCGTTTCTCGCGACTTTTTTAATCGTTGCCGGAATGCCGAAAACGAGCGCGTTGGGCGGCACGTCTTTCGTCACGACGCTGCCCGCGCCCGTTATCGCGCCGTCGCCGACTTTGACGGGCGCGATGAGCATCGTGTCCGAGCCGATTTTAACGTGGTTGCCGATGGTCGTCGCGTGTTTGTTCACGCCGTCGTAGTTGCAGGTAATCGTCCCCGCGCCGATGTTGGTTTTTTCGCCGACCGTTGCGTCGCCGAGATACGTCAGATGATTGGCTTTCGAGCCTCTCCCCAGAATCGTTTTTTTGAGTT
>JAJAYR010000172.1 GCA_026786155.1 Pyrinomonadaceae bacterium | reverse complement strand
CCTGTCAAAACGCCAAGAACGCCGAGAATCAAAAGAAATCGAACAGCCGATTTCAAATTCGTAATTCGTAATTCGTAATTCGTAATTGAATTATGCAGTTGCGAACTCGAATGGAAAACTTGATTGAAGAGATGCTCGACGGGCAGATTTTGCTCAATGAAGCGATGTCCGAATTTGAAAAACTCTATATTCAAAAGGCTTTGAAGCGGCACGACACACATTTATCGAAGACCGCCGACGCGCTCGGCATTCACCGCAACACGCTTTCCAAACGAGTCGCCGCTTATCAAACTCCGCCACCGCCGACGAAAAGATTACTGGCAAGACGCGCTAAAAAATAGTTCAAAATGCGGAAACACGCACGTCAGTAAGTGTGTTTTCTCCGCCGAACATTCGTTCTAACTTCGTGCGGGCTTCTGCAAAAAATTAGCAAAAAAATTAGCAAGTCTTCGTTAAATAAATTTCGGTTTATTCTTCGTTTCGACAACCTCGATTTTGTCGCCGACATTCAAAACTTCGCCGACATTTTCCGCAATCAAATTTTGTCCGAAAAGAATTTTTCTTTTGACGCTGCGTTTCGGAATCCGATAATTTGCCAGAGTTTTCAGCGGTTCAACGCCTTGTTTTTCGCCGCGTGTTTGGTCAATCGTCGTGATTACGCAGCGAGCGCACGGTTTGACGACGTGAAAAACCGCGTCGCCGATTTTGATTTGCTTCCAACCGTCTTCGGCGAAAGCGTCCGCGCCGGAAACGACTAAATTCGGGCGGAAACGATTCATCGGCACGGGCGTTTCAAGCCGTGCGTTCAAATCCGTTAAAGACTCTTCGCCGATTAAAAGAATCGGATAAGCGTCGGCAAAACTCACCGCGTCGTCCTTGCGTATGGCGTAGAAATAACTAACTTTGCGCCGCGTTTCTTCCGGCATCAAAACCAATTTACAACTCGTCTGCAAAACGTCGGAAAACCAATCGTTGATTTCCTTTTGGTAAATTTTCGCGCGACAGCGACTGCTCCAAACTTTGACGCTTGCCGTTTCTATCGCATTCGTTTCAAAAGGAATTTCGAGATTTTTCCTTCCCGTCGAAACGCCTAAACCGTTTTTCAAAATCTCCACCTTAACGGTCGCCATTTTCGGGAATTCGCGTTGGGTTAAGAATTTATTATTTTCATCAACCAACATCCAGCGACGGTCGAACTGCAAACCGCGATTTTCGACGATTGAACTCTTGAGCGAAATCCCGCCGAGCGATTTTATCGGATAGACGTTTATTTCAGATAAAAACATACAGACTTGATAACAGCGTTGTCAGATTTTCTAAAACATCTTTTGCACACTTGACAGGTTAAACTTTGTTTTCTATACTAGCACTCATCAACGAATAGTGCCAGAAAAATTATTTTACTCGCTGTTCGTGTTCATTTCATACAAAAGATTAAATAAAAATTATCTCGAAAGGAGAACAAACAATTATGGCAACGACAATCAAACCATTACACGACCGCGTGATTATTCGTCGCATTGACGACGCATCGGATAAAACCGCCGGTGGACTTTTCATTCCCGACACGGCGAAGGAAAAACCGCAGGAAGGCGAAGTCATCGCCGCCGGAGACGGAAAATATAAAGAAGACGGTTCACGTCAGACGCTCGACGTCAAAACCGGCGACCGCGTTTTGTTCGGCAAATACAGCGGCTCGGAAATCAAAATTGACGGCGAAGAGTTATTGATTATGCGCGAAGACGAAATTCTCGGCATTATCGAACGCGCGAGCGCAAACGCTAACTAGGTTCAAGGTTTCAGGTTCAAGATTCAAGGTTGGAAATCAAACTTGGAACTTTGAACCTTGAACTCGGAACTCCAAAAATTTTAAGCAGGAGATTATAAAAAAATGGCTAAACAAATTATTCACGGTGAAGAATCACGGGCGGCGATTTTGCGCGGAGTCAACCAACTCGCCGACGCGGTGAAAGTTACGTTGGGACCGAAAGGACGCAATGTTGTTATTGACAAAAAATTCGGTTCGCCGACCATCACCAAAGATGGCGTAACCGTCGCCAAAGAAATCGAATTAAAAGATACTTTGGAAAATATGGGCGCACAGATGGTGCGTGAAGTCGCTTCCAGAACTTCGGACGTTGCCGGCGACGGCACGACGACCGCGACGGTTTTGGCGCAGGCGATTTTCAAAGAAGGCGTTCGCACGGTTGCCGCCGGTGCAAACCCGATGGCTCTCAAACGCGGCATTGAAAAAGCAGTCGCCAAGGTTGTTGAAGAAATTCAACGAATGGCGAAACCTGTTTCAGGCAATGACATTAAACAAGTCGGAACGGTTTCGGCAAACGGCGATACAGAAATCGGACAGCACATTGCCAATGCAATGGAAAAAGTCGGCAAAGACGGCGTTATCACGGTTGAAGAATCGAAAACGATGGAAACGACTCTTGATGTTGTCGAAGGTATGCAGTTCGACCGCGGCTATCTTTCGCCGTATTTCGTGACCGACCCGGAAAGAATGGAAGCGGTTTTGGAAAATCCGTATATTCTTATCCACGAAAAGAAAGTTTCTTCGATGAAGGATCTTTTGCCGATTCTCGAACAGGTTGCCAAACTCGGCAAACCGCTTTTGATAATCGCGGAAGATGTCGAAGGCGAAGCACTGGCGACTTTGGTTGTCAATAAACTTCGCGGCACGCTGAATGTTGCGGCAGTTAAAGCTCCCGGCTTCGGCGACCGCCGCAAAGCGATGCTCGAAGATATTGCGGTGATGACCGGCGGAAAGGTCATCAGTGAAGATATGGGTGTCAAACTCGAATCAATCACGATTGAAGACCTCGGACAAGCCGCGAAAATTACGATTGACAAAGATAATACGACCGTCGTTGACGGAAACGGTTCGGACGCTGAAATGCAGGGACGAGTTAAACTTATTCGCAATCAAGTCGAAGAAACTTCTTCGGATTACGACAAAGAAAAATTGCAGGAACGGCTGGCTAAGTTAGTCGGCGGCGTGGCGATTATCAAAGTCGGCGCGGCGACCGAAATCGAAATGAAGGAAAAGAAAGCCCGCGTTGAAGATGCAATGAACGCGACCCGCGCGGCGGTCGAAGAAGGAATCGTGGCAGGCGGCGGAGTCGCGCTGGTTCGCGCTTCCAAAATTCTCGACGATTTCAAAACCGAAGCCGAAGACGCGGACGAGCAAATCGGCGTGACCATCGTCAAACGCGCGCTCGAAGAACCGCTTCGCCAAATCGTGCAGAACGCCGGACAGGAAGGCGCGGTCATCGTCGGCAAAATCCGCGAAAACGACAGCCCGAACTACGGATTTAACGCATCGAGCGAAAAATTTGAAGACCTCGTGGCGGCTGGTGTCATTGACCCGGCAAAAGTAACGCGCACGGCACTGCAAAACGCCGCTTCCATCGCGGGCTTAATGCTCACGACCGAAGCGATGATTGCCGATGTCTCCGAAAAAGACGACCACGCCGGCGGAATGGGCGGCGGCATGGGCGGTAT
The DNA here is from genome assembly GCA_026786155.1 of Pyrinomonadaceae bacterium. Classification (GTDB taxonomy): domain Bacteria; phylum Acidobacteriota; class Blastocatellia; order Pyrinomonadales; family Pyrinomonadaceae. Next base: position 270 of record JAJAYR010000172.1, on the reverse strand, counting down.
GGGAATGGGAATGTAATCTGAAATCTCGGATTGCGAATTTCAAATTCCAAATAATAAGAAGGCTTCGTTCAAATTTGAACGAAGCCTTTTTTATTTGCTTTTGATGTGCCGAAAGTTTTCAACTCCTGACTCGCATTTATCATTAAAAGTTTGACTATTAATACCATTTCCCAATAGAAAGTGTGCATTAGCCGATGAACCAAGTCAGAACAAGAAGCGGTAGCGACTTGGTGATTTTACCCGCCACATAGGCGCAGGCGGTTCTGACCT
>JAJAYR010000171.1 GCA_026786155.1 Pyrinomonadaceae bacterium | reverse complement strand
GAAGGCTTCCGAACTGCTTAAATTGTTACTTGAATACAAAGGCGAGTTCGTTTCAAAGCGGGAAATTTTCGATTCGGTGTGGGCGGAGACGTTTGTCGAAGACGGCGTTTTGACGCAGAACATCTACACCTTGCGAAAAATTCTCGGAAGCGGCGAAGACGGTTTGCCGCTCATCGAAAACAAAACGCGGCACGGTTATCGCATTACCGTTCCGATTCAAACGATAGAAACATCGAACGACAATAACGCCGACGGCGGAGAAATCGCGTTCGTCGCAAAAACCGAAAATAACGCCGAAGCTTTGCCGGAATCTCTTCCGCGAAAACCGGCGGCGAATCGGAAAAAGCCTTTGGTTATTTTGGCGGCGAGTTTGGTTTTGTTGAGTATTGCTGGTTTTGCCAGTTACCGCTTTCTAAATCCGCCGCCCGAACCGATTTCCCGGATTTTTATCGAAAACGTCCGCTTTCAGAAAGTTACCGATACGGGCGATATTTTTTTCCCGACCGTTTCGCCCGACGGCAATCTGGCGGCTTACAAAAAAGGCGGCGGCATTTATGTGAAAGATTTGCCGAGCGGAGCGGAAGCGAAACTGGAGATTTCCAACGTCAAAAAATTCGGGTTTTTACAGTTTTCAAAAGACGGCAATTTTCTCTACCTGCGAAACCGCGCGTCTTATTTTCTGCCGTCGAAGGTCGTGAAAGTTTCGCGTTACGGCGGCGAAGCCGTCTCGATTGCCGAAAACGTCTGGAGCAGTTTCAGTCTTTCGCCCGACGAAACAAATCTCGCCTTCGTGCGCTCGTTTCCGAACGAAAACCGGCAAAGTTTGATTCTCAAAAATCTGAAAGACGGCGGCGAACGGGAAATTTACAAACTAAATTTGCCGCAGGAATTCAATCTGCGCTTTTATCCGGCGTGGTCGCCGGACGGAAGGCGAATCGTCGGCGCGATTCAGAAGTCGAATCAGGAATTCTTGAAAATCGTCGTGATAAATGCGGAAAACGGGCAAGCCGAAGATTTATTGGTTAAGAATTTTCGCGCCGTCGAGCAAGTCGTCTGGCTGCCGAACAAAAACGCCTTGCTCGCGGCGGCGCGGGAAGAAAGAAATTTTCAACTCTGGGAAATTTCCTATCCGGCAATGCAGATTAAACGGCTGACGAACGATTTGAATAACTATCAAACGCTAAAAGTTTCCGACGACGGCACTAAATTTTTGACGATGCAGTCAACTTTTTTCTCGAATCTCTGGGTGCTTGACGCGGAAAACGAAAGCGTGCGGAAACAATTGACCTTCGGCACGTCGAACACCGACGGCTATCGCGGCATCGGTTATTTTCCGGGCGGCGAAATCGTCTATGCCTCAAACGAAGGCGCGAACGGAGACGTAAATTTATGGCGCGTCAATCCGAACGACAATCAGCGGCGGCAGCTAACGGCGAACGCGGGCAGTCGAAACGAAAATCCATCGGTTTCGCCCGACGGGAAATTCGTTTATTTCACGTCGAATCGCGGCGGCAAACCGCACATCTGGCGCGTCGAATCGAACGGCGAAAAACCGCAGCAAATAACCGTCGGCGAAAACAGCGAAAGGTTTCCGCAAATTTCCCCGGACGGCGATTGGCTTTATTTCATCCGCCAAGACCGACAAGCGTCCGCCGTCTGGCGCAAATTTCTGCCTGACAGCCGCGAAGAAAAAATAACCGACGAGAAAAAATACGCGCCCGTCAACTTTCTGGCGTTGTCGCCCGGCGGCGAGCGTCTCGCCTTTCAAAATTTGACCGAACAGATTGACACCGAAAATACCAAACAGAATTTTCAGATTGCCGTCATCGAAATTACCAATCCGCCAAACGTCAAATTTTTCAGCATCGGCGGCAGAAAGGTCGAGATTTACTGGACGGCGGACGGCGCGGCTTTCGATTATATTTTGCCGTATCCCGAAAAAGACGTAATCTGGCGACAACTTCTCGACGAAAAAACCGAACCGCAAATTTTTAAAACATTTCCCAAAGAAACACTTTTTAATTTGGCGCGTCCGAAAAACGGCAAAACCTACGCCGTCGCCCGCGGACAGCTTCAATACGACGCGGTTTTGCTAACCGTTTCTCCGCCATAAATTAATTCGTAAGTTTTGCTTCTCAAACGATTTTCAATCGGCGGCAATGTAGGGCAATATTTTCGTCGGCATCAAACCGGGCGAAAATGTCAAAACGGCGGAAAAACAAACGCACGTTCATTCGGCTGACGAAGAAAATGAAGAACATCATTCGGACGACCAAAAAGGCGAGGTCAATAAAGCGGACAAAATCACGGCGGCTTTCAAATTTTATGCGGTTTCGACCGTCGAAAATGCAGTAAAATATCAAGATTCAACCGCCGATAACCGCCGATAATCCACCCGGCTTCCGCCATTTTTAGTTTGCATTTAACCCTGCGGACGGTTACGATTAAATGTAACAAATTAAATTAAAAGGAGTAAAAAGTAATGAAATTTCCCGGCGGATTCGATATGAATTCGATGATGAAACAAGCCCAGAAAATGCAGGAGCAGATGGGCAAGGAAATGAAGGAAATGCAGGTTGACGCATCAGCCGGCGGCGGCGCGGTCAACGTCAAAATGCGCGGCGATTTTGAAGTTTTGGAACTCGTCATCTCGCCCGATTTAGTCAAAGACGGCGATGTCGAAATGATTCAGGATTTAACTCTCGCCGCCATCAATGAAGCGCGTCGCAAAGTCGAAGAATCTTTAAAAGGACGATTGGGCGGAATGCTGCCGCCGGGCTTGATGTAATTTAGTCCTTAGTTCTTTGTCCTTTGTTCTTTGCCGTACGAGCGCAGCCGGTCATTGACAACAAAGATTCGACTGACTAAGGACAAAGGACAAAGGTCAAAGAACTAAAATGTTAGAATACTCAGAACCTGTCGCCAAGTTGATTGACGAATTCAAACGTCTGCCCGGTGTCGGACACAAATCCGCGCAGCGGCTGGCGTTTTATATTTTGCGCCGGTCGGCGGAAGATGTCGAACGGTTCGTTGACGCGCTGCACGAAGTCAAGGAAAAAATTGTTTTTTGCTCGGTCTGTAACAATATGACCGACATCAACCCTTGTATGTATTGCACTTCGACGGGACGCGACCGCTCGCAAATCTGCATCGTCGAAGAACCGTATAATCTCGTCGCCGTCGAAAAAACTCGTTCTTACAAAGGTCTTTATCATATTCTGCACGGTTCTTTATCGCCGATTCGCGGAGTCGGTCCCGACGAATTGATGTTGGCGAATCTTTTGCCGCGTCTGATGCCGGAAAATAATGACGGCGTTGATGTCAAGGAAGTTATCGTGGCGACAAACCCGACGACCGAAGGCGAAGCGACGGCAAATTATATCGCCCGACTTTTGAAACCTTTGGGTGTGCGTGTTACCAGAATCGCAATGGGAATGCCGGTCGGCTCCGACTTGGAGTTCGTGGACGAAGTGACGATGGACAAAGCGATGACTAATCGGCACGAAATTTAGCACTTTCGTCGTCGGTATTTTTTTGGTTTAACCTGCTCGATTTTCCAATCGGGCAGGTTAAATTTCTATTAGCCGACGTTCATTCCGATTATTCAAACGAACGCCGAATATGGTAAAAATAATTTACCTAATAATGTTTGCTCTCCTGCAAAACTATTACAATTTAGTAAAAGGATTTTTGATCAGCATATGAAGAAGTTTTTATTTTTAACGATAAGTTTATGTCTGCTTGGCGCGTGGTTCGGAGTGTGTTTTCAAACTAGAGCGCAGTTTGAGGTTAACCAGCCGACCGAAGCAAGTCGGGTTTCGCCGAATTTCGTCGTCAGCCAGTTTCAAACGGCGGGCGGCACGGCAAATGACGAATTTATCGAACTGCACAACGTCAGTTCCAACGCCGTTGATTTGAACGGCTACCGCGTCGTTTACCGTTCGGCGGGCGGCACCAACGACGTTCCGTTCGTCGAGTGGACGACCAGCACGATTGTCGCGCCGGGCGGTTACTATTTGATCGCTTCGACCGGCTATGACGGCACGGTTACGCCGAATCTGACCTACAATCCGACGACCTGCTCGTGTTCGATGGGAGCGGCGGGCGGCGGCATCGCCGCTCGTAACGGCGCGGTCAACAGCGGCGTTTTGATTGATTAGGTCGGCTACGGCACGGCGCCCAACGCCGTTATCGAAACCGCGACGGCGACCGCGCCGCCCGCCAACGCCGGACAAGCCCGAATCAACAACGGCTGTCAGGATTCGGACAACAACGCGAGCGATTTCAACATTTTAAATCCGTCCGAGCCGCGCAATGCAGCGACCGCCGCGAACACTTGCGGCGGCGGCGGAACGACTTTGCTGGCTGGCGGCGGCGCGAGTCCGAACGCAGTTTCGCCCGGTGGGACGACACTTTTAACCGTTTCCGTTTTTCCGGCGACAACACCGCCCAGCACCGGCATCGCGGTCGTCGGAAATTTAACCGGCATCGGCGGCGCGGCAAACCAACAATTTTTCGATAACGGAACCAACGGCGACGCGACTGCCGGAGACAATATCTTTTCGTATCGGGCAACGATTTCGGCAATGGCGACCGGCGGAACTTTTACGATTTCGGCGGTGGCAAGCGACGCGCAGACGCGCACGGCAAATGTTTCGATTAACCTGACCGTCAACGCGCCGGCGGCAGGCGAAGAACCGCTGCTTTTAGGGAATCCGAGCAACGCCACGCCCGATGTCGCCAACGAAAACAATTATTTAATGCACAAACCGCAATACTCGCTTTCTTACAATCGCAGCCGGGCGACGGCGAATTGGGTGGCGTGGCGGCTCGACAGCAGCTGGATCGGAGCGACACCGCGCCAGGACGATTTTCGCCCCGATCCGTCTTTGCCCGACGGCTGGTATCAGGTGCAGAGCTTCGATTATTCCGGTTCCGGTTATGATCGCGGGCATATGACACCTTCGGGCGACCGAACGCGCTCGATTCCCGACAATTCGGCGACGTTTTTTATGACCAATATGATTCCACAGCTCGCCGCTAACAATCAGGGAGCGTGGGAAGATTTTGAAAGTTACTGCCGCACTTTGGCGCAGGCGGGAAATGAAATTTACATCGTCTCCGGCGTGGTCGGCAACATCGGAACGATTGCGGGCGGGCGCGTGGTCGTGCCGCATTCGACGTGGAAAGTCGCGCTCGTGCTGCCGAACGGCGCAAATGATTTGCAGCGGATCAACAAAGGAACGCGCACTATCGGCATCGTCGTTCCGAACTTTCCGCCGCTCGACATCAACGCGCAGTGGCGGCAGTTTAGAGTTTCGGTTGACTCGATTGAGAATTTGACCGGCAATAACTTTTTCTCGAACGTCCCGAAAAACACGCAGGAAATGATTGAGCGGAGAAAGGACAGGCAGTAATTTTTGCAGTAAAAAATTATTCAAAGGCATTCAGAGTCCAAACTAAAGTTTGGACTCT
>JAJAYR010000170.1 GCA_026786155.1 Pyrinomonadaceae bacterium | reverse complement strand
TTTTAATACCCCGTCAGCTTGCTGCGGGGTTTTTTATTGAAAATTATGTTTTTTTAGATGGCGTGTTTATTTATACCTGATGTTACGCAAAACTGCGGCTCTGCCGCCTGATGTGCGGAAAGGCTCTGCCTGTCCGTTAAATTTTCGTTAGTTTTACTGGGGCTGCGCCTCACATCGGCGGCAGAGCCGCAACAATTAAGAGAGAAGCTAGCGGAAAGGCACAGCCTTTCCGCACATCGGCGGGCAAAGCCCAAAAAATCCTTTCTGCGTAACATCAGTTATACAATGAAATTGTCCGAAATTCCACGAAAAACCTAACAATGAATTCACATTTAAGATTCATTTTGCGCTGATTATTTCGCCGGACTGTCGAGCGTCAGATTACTGCCGATGTCGCCGCCGTCTTTACCTTTGCCTTTGAAACGGCTTTTCGGCGCGAGTCGAAAATCCTTCTGCGCGAAGTTTTGGAAGCCGACGGCGTTAAAATCCTGAATCCAAAAATTATTCGGCGGAAACGCCCCGTAGTTCATCGGAATTTTTTTATTGTTGACGATGACGTTGTTTTGAAAAGTTCGCTGCGCCTCGATTGATTTGATGTCTTTCGTGAATCCGTGAATGCCGTATTCGCCGTGCGCGACGATGTTGTCCCGAAATAAAAAATTCTTCGTCGCGCCGCCGTGAATGCTGGCGATGAAACCGCTATCAAAAGATGTGTTATTGAAAATCGAAACGTCTTCGCCGCCGGAAATTTGAATAAAATAACCGTCTATTTCGAGAAAAAGATTGTTGGCGATGGTCAGCCGTTTCAACGGCTGACTCGGATGGGTGTCGTCCGAACCGAGAATGTTGATGCCCGCGCCCGCGTTGACGACGATGTTGTCCTTGACCGTCACGTCCTCAATCGTGCTGAACGGTGCTTTGCCGTCCTGATTCCGCACGGTGATTCGGAACGCCGAACCTTCCCAATTATTTTCCAGATAATTGCCGACGAAGTTGACGCGCTTCGCATTTTTTAATTCAAAAAGACATTTGAGCGTATATTTCCCTTTCCATTCGGCGGGCTTGTTCAGATGGTTGCCGCGCACTTCGATGTCCGCCGGAATCAATTCAGCCGTCGCCGGGTCGGAGCCGCCGAACATTATATTTTCCGCTCCGGCTTCGATGTAGTTGTTGATAATTTTGACGTTCTTCGTTCCCGACCAGCCGCAGATGCCCTGCGTTTCTTCGCCCGCGCCCGCAAAACCGGCGAGATAACTGTTTTTGATAATCGTCTCCGCGCTGTTCAGCGCGATGCCGCGCCGCGTAATGCCGGGCAGATTTGAACGCAGATAACAGCGGTCAATCTCGATATGATGCGGAACGTCGGCGAGTTTTTCCGCGCCCAGATAAATCAGATTGTAAATGTAATCGTTGTTCGCGGGCGCGAATTCGATGCCGACGAAGCGGTAATGATGCGCTCCGGGCGCGGTCTCAATCGCCGGTTTGCCTTTGCCCGAACTTAAAATTTTCGGCATCGAAGCCGCGTCTTTTAATCCGACGCGCTCGCCGTCTTTGGGCAGTTTGGCGATTTCGGAAGACTGAATCGTAATAAATTCGCCGCCCGTTTTATTCGGCAAAACGAACGCGCCGACGAATTTTGCACCGGCTTCGAGAACAATCGTATCGCCAGCTTTGGCGCGGTCGAGCGCGGCTTGAAAATTACCGCCCGCTTTAACGAAAATCCGGTTGCCGCTAACTTCCAGTTCCGAAGTGAAAACCGCCGAATCATCTTCGGAAGCCGCGTTTCCAAAAACAAACGCCGCGCCAATCAAAAGCGGCACCATCACCAACACGCCGAGCAGAACTAACCAGACGGTTTTTTTGCGCTCGTTTTCCTTCTGCCAATTCGGTTTTTCCAGACGTTTCATATCTTTATAATTTCAAATTCCAGATTTCAGATTTCAGGTTACTGAGATGAGATGATAAGTCAAATTCCGTTCATTTCACACTTAATTTGGAATCTGGAATTTGAAATCTGAAATCTAATAATACACCCAATAATACCAACTTTTCACATATTCGCCCGCGACCGAGTTCCAGCCGTGCGGCGTGAGCCACCAGTAATTCAGCGGCGGCGTTTGCCGTCCGGCGGGCGCGGCGGCGATACCGATTTCGACCGCTTCATCGGCAAACTGCCTTTCGAGCGTCCATAAAGCGCGGCGCGTGTGATACGGCGACGTAACGATTAAAATCGATTTCCAATTTTCCCGCCGCGCCGCTTCCCGAAAAATCCGCGCTTCGTAAATCGTTCCCGAACCGTTTGGTTTGATAATTTCAACGGCTTCGGAGGGAACGCCCTGCGCGATTAAATTTTTCCGCGCCAACTCGACATACGGCGGATTTCTTTGTTCGACGCGCGACCAGCCGCCTTTTTCGCCATCGTCGGTCAAAACGATTTTCGGGAAACCGCCCTGTTTATAAATTTCGGCGGCGCGGTCGGTGCGTTCCAGATAAACGCTCGAACCGGCAAGAACCAAAATCACGTCGGCGCGTTCCAGAGGCTTTTCGACGATTAATCTTTCCGCCAAAAACGGCGCGAACAAAATCCACGCCGCCAGCAAAAGAAGCAAAACTATCGAAATGTTAAATGCGCGGCTGAACTTTTTCACTTTTTATTTTTCGCCATTATTCCGCGCAGTTCGTCAATTCGCGCTTCCCAGCTTTCCGCCTTTATCGAATCGCTGACGATTGTTTTCGGCAGCGGATTTGCCAGCGATGCTTCGATTTGCCTGATAAAATCTTCGTGCGTTTCACCGATGCGGCAGAAATCCAGAATTCGGACTTCGGGAATATCGGTCGAAACGACTTCCAAACCGGCGGCGAGATATTCGCGCACTTTCAGAGGATTTGCCGCCAGCGTCAACTCGCTGATTTCAAACGGATTAAGCGCGACATCGAAACCTTTGCAAAAAGCCGGAAGTTCCGCGTAAGGTTTGCGCCCCAAGAAATGAATGTTTTTCACATTGTCTAAAATTTTAATCTTCCGCTCCGCGTCAACCGTGATTTTGCCGATTAAAACGATTGAACCGTCGGCGAAATGTTCGGCTGTTTTCTTTATCAATTCAAAATCCACCCAATCGGCGAGCAAGCCGTGAAAACCGATAATCGGCTTCGGCAAATCTTTAATCTCATCGGGAATTTCCGTCTTTTCGTCCAACGCCGTTCGGAAATGCGCGAAGTCAACGCCGTGCCGGATGATAAAAGTATTTGGGTTAAAATCCTTTTTCGATTCGTATAATTTTTCCGCCGAAACGATGACCAAATCGACTTTCTTAAACAAATTTTCTTCGATTTCCCGCAAACCTTTTGCCGCGCCCGTGAACGCCGTATATTCGTCAACGCAATAATAAACGAGTTCCGTCTCGCCGATTTTCCCCGCCAGCAATCCCGCCGCCGGATTGAAAATTATATTTAGCGGATTGACGAAATCGAGTTTTCGCATCGCCTTTTTCACTTGCCGCAGCAGAAATTGCTCGTTAAATTTCCGCACCGCTTCCGTGCCGTAAGCCGGAATCGCCAGCGGATTTAAGACGAAGATATTTTTTTCGACTTCCCGAACCGGTTCGGTGAAACTTTTGAGTTTTTTAACGATGCGCGATAAATCCTTCGTCGAAGCGGTCGGCATTCGGTTGGCGAGCGAGTTTATCCACAAAATCCGATTTTCGCGCGACAACACACGCATCAGGTGAGTTTTCGATAACGGGTCGCCCGTCCAGTCGTGCGAAAAACAAACGATGTCGCGTCCGCGCAACACATCTGAGGTCGTTTTTTTTTCCTTCATTTGTTTTTCTAATTCGAGGAGGCTTAAAGTTTCTTCTTTCGTAAATTCCCAACTGTGTTCTGTCGTGTCCAAACAAGAAAAACCTTCAAAGTTTCCGGCTTTAATGACTTCATTGATTGAAGGTTGATTTGAGCAAATAATAAAAAAGAAACTATCCCAATCAATTGAAAAAAGTATGCTTTTATCCTTTGGATAAATGTAATAATCCTTAACCTTAACTTTTTCAACAAATTCATCAAGGCTGATTGTATTTAAGTCTAATTCCTTTTCGGTTTCAAGATACTCATCAATCACCAAAATTTCGGTTTTGTTTAAATATTTTAGAGTCTTGTAAATTTGAATTTTTACAAGCGGTGCGAAATTTCCTTCGTTTGGATGAAAAATCTGCTCTTTTTCAGTTACAAAATTTAGTTTTTCTAATAGTTTAGATTTTTCAAAAACTTCCCGATACCCGCCAATAGAAGTTTTCAAAGCCTTATTAATTTCTCCAAAATCTTTAAAAAGTGCTTTTTCCTTTATTTCCTGCCAAGTAATTATTTTTCCGCTTTCAGCAATTGCTTTGTCGTCAGGATAATTTTCATTTTTTTGAGAAAAGATTTTAGCTTTGAATTCAGGGATTTTAGCAAATTCTTTAACCTCGGATTTCAACTGCTCATAAGTGATTTGATGAGATTTTTGAACGCTTGGATTTTCTATTTCATTATTAGCGAGTTTAAAGAAAGGCGAAAAAGCAATAAATACGGAATCATAAAAACCTTTGAAATGATTCAAAAAAGACGTTTCAAAATCTGGGTAAAACAATTTTTTGATGAATATATCCATATTTTATTTTGGTCTGCTTTCAATAGTTTCGCCGTCCAAAAATCGCTGCTGCCACATCTCGAAATTCACTAAAAACCACAGCCGTTCGGCGTGATTTGCGCCCGCGTTATGTTCGGAAACAATTTCACGAACACAGTCGGCGTTAAAAATTCCGCGATTCAAAGCGCGTTCGCCCAAAACGTATTCGTCAACGATATGTTTATATTGATGGCGAAACCACGCGCCGACCGGCACGGGAAAACCCATTTTCGGGCGCGTTAAAATTTCGTCGGGCAAAATTCCGCGCATCGCTTCCTTCAATAAATACTTGGTCGTGCCGCCGTTTATTTTCAACCGCGTCGGCATCTTCGCGGTGAATTCGACGAGTTGGTGGTCGAGAAACGGCACACGCGATTCAATCGAAGCCGCCATACTCATCTGGTCTTGTTTCATCAAAAGTTCGTGCAGATAGGTTTTCGTGTCGGCATATAAAAGTTTGTCGAGCGTTTCCGCCGCGTCGGAATTTTCGAGCCATTCGTGCAAATGTGAATACGGATTTTCGTCGGCGATTCGTTCTTTTGTTGCGTCGGTCAAAAGATTCGCCTGCATCGCTCGATTGAAAATCGCAAAATTATCGAAATATAAACTTTCAATGTCGCTCGTGCGCGTCAGAAAGGTTCTCGTCAATTTTCCGCCGACGGCTGAAACGCCCGATTTGACGGCACGGCGCAGAAATTTCGGCGTGAGACTTTCATATTTTTCGCCGTATTGCAGAAGTTTCAAAGTCTTCTGATAACGCCCGTAACCGCCGAGAATTTCGTCGCTGCCCTCGCCCGTCAAAACGACTTTAACGTGCTTTTGCGCCAGTTTCGACACGAAATAAAGCGGCACGGACGCGACGAATCCGAGCGGTTCGTCTTCGTGCCAGACCAGATTCGGCAACTCCGCGAAAAATTCGTCGGGCGTAATCGTAATTTCGTGATGTTCGGTTTTGAATTTGTCGGCGACGATTCGGGCGTATGCAAATTCGTTCGCTTCGCGTTCGACAAAACCGACGGAAAAAGTTTTTACTGGCTCGTCCACCATTTCCGCCATCACCGCGCAAATCGCGCTCGAATCAATGCCGCCCGACAGAAACATTCCGAGCGGAACGTCCGCCATCAAACGCAATTCGACGGATTTTTTGAACATCTCGCGCCATTCTTCGATGTAATCTTTATCTGATTTAGCTTCGTGTTTCGGCTCGAACGAAACGTCCCAATACTTTTCGATTTTTATTTTCCCGTCGCGCCAACTCAAAGTATGTCCGGGCAAAAGCCGCTTGACGTTTTTGAATAAAGTTTCGTCGCGTGAAGTTCCGTGATTCGCCAATTGGTCGGGCAGCGCGTCGTAATTTAATTCGGGTTTGACGGCATCGGCTTTGAGGAGCGACTTGATTTCCGACGCGAAAAACAAACTTCCCTGCGCGTCGTGAACGTAATAAAGCGGTTTCACGCCAAAGCGGTCGCGGGCGATAAATAATTCGTTTTTGCGCTTGTCCCAAACGGCGAACGCGAACATTCCGCGCAGGAATTCGACACATTTTTCGCCGTGTTCTTCGTAGAGATGCAGAATTGTTTCCGTATCGCAATGCGTTTGAAATTCGTAACCTTTCGCTTCCAATTCGGCGCGATAATCGGCGTGATTATAAACTTCGCCGTTGTAAATAATGACGCACGATTCGTCGGCGTTCGTCATCGGCTGCGCTCCGTGCGCGACGTCAACGATTGACAGGCGGCGATGTCCGAGTCCGATGTTTTTGTCAACGAACAAACCGGCATCGTCGGGACCGCGGTTGGCGGTTTTGTGGCCCCAAGCCCCCCCCCATTTCCCGGTGTTTTTTTTTTTGGGACCGCGGGAAAACGCGCATTCCGTTTTTAGGGCCCAAAATTTAA
>JAJAYR010000169.1 GCA_026786155.1 Pyrinomonadaceae bacterium | reverse complement strand
GACACGATTGATTCCGCCGAAGTATCTGCGGTTTCGACCGATTGGTATTTCAAAAAGTTGCGACAATACAAAAATATTTTCACGATTGAAATCCGCTTCGCCGCGATTTAAATCCTTGTCGTAAATAAATTGCTCACCGGCATTGTTAGTTGATTTTTGCCGCGTATAATGCGTCAAAATCGAGTAACCGTTGGCGAATCGCTTATTTACTTTAATTTGCAGCGAATTATAACGATTCGTCGCGCCGTAACCTTGATATTGCAGAATATCCTGCGTCCAACCGAATCTTTGGAAAAACGGTTTGCGTTGATTAAACGGAATCGCGGGCGCAAATCCGTTAGAACCGTATCCGACCAAAGTTGCCTGATTAACATTCAAATCCGGGTTGTCGCCGACAAATACATTCTTCCCGTAGTTACCGACATATGCGGCTTCCAGCGACCAATCTTTAGCAAATTGATATTGGAAAGTGATGTTATAGGCGTCCACCTGCGGAAGCGTTTGTCTATCGGTTAAAGATCTGACAGTAACGCCGTCGGGCAGGAAGAAGCGTCCGTTAGACGGGAGCGAAGTGTTTTGCACGCATCCGCCTGCCGGACAACGGTTAGGCAGCGTTGTAATTCCGAAGAATCCACCCGGAGCCGGCGGACCTTGCGCCAGATTGAAGACGCGCGCCGTATTAGAAGAAGGATTCAAATTTTGAACAGCCAAAACCGGAAGGTTTTGTGTAACGGTATGTCCGAATACCGTGCCGAAAACGCCGAGGTCATAACTGCGTCCGTATCCGCCGCGAATGACCATCTTATCGTTAAGTTGATAAGCGATACCGAGACGCGGAGCAAAATTGACTTTGTTTTTGATGTTCCCGGCTAAATCATTGTCACCGACTCCGGCAACGACGATTTCTCCCGTGGTCAAATCGGGAAAGCCGCCATTTCCCGGCGCATTAAGTTTTTGCGGATTAATAACGTCAGCCCGAAGTCCGTAGGCAATCGTCAATTTCGGCGTTGCGCGCCAGGTATCCTGACCATAGTAGAAATGCCGCCATTGACTTTCTTTGGCGTCAATACTGGTGCTGACGTAGCGTCTGAAACCGGTAACGTCGCCGATTAGGAAAGTCGCCAAACCGAGACCGGTTCTGTTTTGTCCGAATGTTAATTCACCTGAACGATGGTTGTCGCTCGGAACACGCAGGTTAAACGCGCGACGCACGTCAACCCCGAATTTCAAAGAGTGATTGCCGACAATTTTCGTTAGGTTGGTAACGATTTGATATTGTTTTTCGTTTTGATCGAGCGGGCAGTTACAGCGATTAACGCCCAAACCCGAACCGAAATTAATATCGGCTGTGCGTCCGCTGGCGTTGCGAACACCGACAAATCCGGCAAACAAACCCGAACTGAAATCGTCAAAATTTAATCCCGGTATTCCGGCGGTGGTTGCCGGGGTGGTTTGATAATCAAACGGAAAAACACTTACTTTGTAATTGAAAAAGCCAAAACGAACGTCAACGACGGTTGTTTGATTTAATGTGTAATCAAATCCGGTCGCCAAACTGATGTTTCTGCTCTGGGAGTTACCACCCAACGAAACCAATTCAGGACCGCCCGCCTGACCGAACGCCGTCGGACCGTCAAGTAGAAACTTAGCCCGGCTGAAACGTCCGAAAAGATTAAAACGATCCGAAAGCCGCGAGTCAATCCGAATGTTGAAAACATCATTGTTGAATTTTTCACTACCGGCAGCGACAAAATTGTCAATAGTTCCCGCGCTGGTCGGGGCTGGGAATAACCTTAAGATATTGAGTGCTTGGGGTGACAAACAACCGTTAGCCGCTGCTGTCTGACCTGCGCCGCAAGCGGGAATAATATTACCTGCGTATGGAAGATTCGTAGCCGGATTAGTAATTGTAGTTCCATACTCGCTCAAGTTTCCCGTTCGAGACAACGCCGTCGGAACGGTTAATAGTTTTGAACCGCCCTGCGTTGCCCGTGTTCCCTGATAATCGCCAAAGAAAAACAAACGGTTTTTGAGAATCGGACCGCCGATTGAACCGCCAAATTGATCTCTTTTTGTATCGGGAATAAATTTTCCGGTTAATGAATTCTTAGTTGCCTGGTTAAACGGATTGCGGGCTTGAAAACGGTCGCGCTGCAAGTATTCAAAAACACTGCCGCGAAAACTGTTCGTGCCGCTCTTGGTTTGCACCGAAGCGACTCCGGCGATTGCCTGTCCGAATTCGGCATCGTAATTTTGTGAAGTGATTTTTGTTTCACCAATCGAATCGAACGTCGGATTGATAACGATAATTCCTAAAATCACGTCGCGGTTGTCCGTGCCGTCGAGTTGATAACCCGTGCCGCTGAAAGTCTGCCCGTTGACGATGGTTTGCGTCGAACCCTGCGGATTTTCGCTCGCCGCGTGATTCCAAAGCTGCTGCTGCGTTCCGGGTGTCAGCAGAATCAACTTCGTAAAGTTACGGTCGAGAATCGGCAACTCCGCCACTTCTCTAGTCGAAAAAGTCGTCGCTACGTCGGAGCGGTCAGTTTTTAGTAACTGCGTGTCGCCCTCGATTGTTACGACTTCGGTAATTTGTCCCGTCTCAAGCTGAATGTCGTTTTTAGTTTGAGTATCCACACTAACTACCAGGTCGTTAATAACTCCGACCTTAAAGTTTTGTTTTTCGACTCGCACGCTATAAACGCCCGGAATCAGGCGGTCTTTTTGATAATACCCATCGGAATTCGTGGTTACCGTGTCAACCGTCTTTCGTTCAACGCTCGTAATCGTCACGGTTGCATCAGCCACTACTGCTCCCGAACCATCCGACACAATTCCAGAAACGCTTCCATAAACCGCCTGCGCCTGAATTTGTTGCGGAATACCAATAATTGACAATAAGAAAACTGTCATCAGCAAAAGCCAACGATTTTTTGTCATTCCAGAAACCTCCATTTTTTATTCTCGTTCGGGTTTAATCCCTCGCAGCTTGCTGTGAAGGTCTTCCGAATTGGTTGTAATACTCCGGCAATGAACTGCGGAGTCGTTAAATTAAAAAAATAATTGTAAAAACTGTTTCGGCGGCTTACGAATTTCAAGCCCGAATCAAAAAAACTTACCCGAAATATAGTAGTATTAGTTTGTTCAGGAAACAAACTAAGTTGCGTCAGATTTGAAAAACAAATAACTTCACTTGTTTTGAAATTCTAAATCAAAATAGTATGTTCCGATTTAATGCAATTTTAAGATCTGTTTTCCGGTCTTGATTCCACCGGAACAAAGAAGAAACTAATATACTAAACGCTTATAAGCCATGGTAACCGTTAAGCCAATCTCGAAGTCCGACTGAAATCAAACTCGATTTGTAAATTTTTAAGTTTGGAATATCTTTTAGTCTGCCGACGTTCGGATTGTTATAGACAAATAACATACTAATTAAAAATAATCAACTGAAAACGATTCTATCGCGCGGAGTGCGGGCAGACTCTCTTTATTCTTTCAAAATTTCTATAAAAAGTTTATTCTGATTTTATTAGCATTACCGATTTTACCAAACCGTTTATAAATTTCGATACACGATGAAAACTGCAAATTGGCTGACAGTATGTTTTGTTATTATCTCAACGGCAGTCTGCTCGGCGGCGCAGAGAAAAAACGACTCGACTAAAAGCGACAATTTAATCGAGCAAAATATAGTAACCGCCCAAAATCTGTTAAAAACCGGCGACGCGGCGGCAGCCGTCGGCATTTTACAGACGGCTTTACAGAGCAGCCCGCAGAATGTGAAAGTCAAATTTTGGCTGGGGAAAGCCTTCTATTCACAGGGAAATTATCGAAAAACGATTGAAAACTTAAGCGGTATCGCGGATAAATTTCCCAAAAACTCCAGCGAACAAATTCAAATCGTTCAGATGCTCGGACTTTCGCATTACGTTTTAGGTCAACTTGCCGAAGCGATTCCATATTTTGAGAAAATAACGCAGCGGCAGCCGGAAAATGGCGAAGTTTCATACGCGCTCGGTGTCAGTTACATTCAAACCAGACAACCGGCGAAATCGCGTGAAACTTTTGCCGGGTTGTTCAAAGTCCCGACAAATTCCGCTTTGGCTTATCTGCTCAACGCCAAAATGCACGTTCGTCAGCAGTTTGAAGAAACGGCGGAAATCGAACTTAATAAAGCGTTGGAACTCGACCCGAAAATTCCCGAAGTCAGATTCGTTTTGGGTGAACTGGCGATTTACCGCGCCGAGATTGATAAAGGAATCGAACTTTTAAAGCAGGAAATCACGCTCAATCCGGCGAACGCGATGGCTTATTATCGTTTGGGCGAAGGGCTTTCGCGGCAGTTAAAATGGGACGAAGCGATTCCGCCGCTGCAAAAATCAATCTGGCTCAACCCGTTTTTCAGCGGACCGTATATCGTTTTAGGCAAGGTTTATCTGAAAAAACAGGATTTAGGCAACGCCGAAAACCTGCTGCGCCGTTCGACTCAGATTGACCCGAACAATTTCGGCGCACACTATCTTTTAGGTCAAGTATTGCAGCAAGCCGGAAAAACCGAAGAAGCCAAAGCCGAATTCGCCTTAGCGGAAAAACTGCGCGGAAGCGGCGAAAAAGAACCCTAATCTAAGTAACTCACCTTACGCGATTTTAGTTTTTGTCGCCGAAGGCGACCAACATTATAGCGTAGGGAAAGCGAATGTAATGAGCGCATCCCTACGTCAGCAAAAGAACATTCCGACGCTGAAAGCGTCGAACAATCGCCCGCTTGATTGTTGCTCGCCTTCAGCGAGCGGGCGCGTCCTCTATCTAACCCAGCGATTCTCGCTGGGCTATAATGTTAGTCGCCGTTGGCGACAAGCACAAACGCAAAAATTCAGTTCTGCGTAAGGTGAGTTACTAAATAAATCCAACGAATTTCCTGCTTTAAAAAACTATGTTTTCTATGTTTCTATGTGGTTAAATTTAATTCACATCGTCGCCAACACCGCGCGGATTTCGCCGTAACTGTAATCTTCACCTAGAAATTCCTTGACCGGAGCAATCACGCCGCCCGCGTTTAACCGAACAATCGCGTTTTTTATCGCTTCGACTTTATTTTCGTCAACTAAATCTTCGAGATTGACTTCGCCGCTTTGAATAAATCTGACGAGGTGCATTTCAATCGTGCTTTTCGCCAGACTTCGCGTTTCGGCGATGTCCGAAACTGAAAGCCCGGAGTTGAACATATCGAGCGTCGTGTTGTAAGTATCAATGCCGTCGGCATCGCGTTTCGTGCGTTTTTTAGGTTCGCGTTTCGGCGATTTCAGATTGATGCGCGATTCGAGATTATTCAGGTCGCAATAGTCTTTGATGACTTCCAAAAAATCCACGCCGTATTTCTGCAATTTCAAATCGCCGACACCGGAAATTTTCCGCATTTCGTCTTGATTCAAAGGCAGATAAGCCGCCATTTCAACCAGCGTCGCGTCGGAGAAAACGACATACGGCGGCACGTTTTCGGTTTTCGCAAAAGTCGTTCGCACCCGCTTCAATTCGTCGAACAAATCCTGAAAATAAGTCGGCGCATTTTCCGGCACGAGCGACGCTTTTTTTTCTTCCTTAATCGTTACTTTGAACAGTTCGACACGCACGTTTCCTTTCAAGACATCTTCGCTTTTTTCGGTCAGAACAATCGTCAGATATTGATTTTCGGCTTGTTTCAAAAACCCTTGCGCGATTAAATCTTTGAAATAATCAAACCAATTATTTTTCGAGATGTCCGCGCCGACACCGTAAGTTTTCAGAGTTTTATGACTGTCCCAAATCGTTTTCGCCTGCGAGCCGCGCAGGAAGTCAATCAAATAACCCAAACTCATCCGCTGTCCGGTTCGCGCCACCGCGCTCAAGGCTTTCTGCGCGAGAATCGTGCCGTCGAACATTTCAAACGTCGTGTTGCAGTTATCGCAGTTACCGCATTTTTCGTCCGCCGCGTCTTCGCTAAAATAATTGAGCAGAAACTTGCGCCGACAAGTTTTCAAATCGCCGAACGCGCCCATCGTGTTCAGTTTTTTGAGCATTATTTCCGTCTGCGATTTGTTGCCTTCAACTTCGGCGAAGCCTTTTAATTTAATGACATCCGCCCAACTGAAAAACAGTAACGCTTCGCTCTGCAAACCGTCACGTCCGGCGCGTCCGGTTTCCTGATAATAACTTTCGATGTTTTTCGGCAAATCAACGTGGACGACGAAACGCACGTTCGATTTGTCAATGCCCATCCCGAACGCAATCGTCGCCACGATGATTTTCGTTTCGTCTTTTAAGAATAATTCCTGATGTTTGTCGCGCGTCGCTTTATCCAAACCGGCGTGATACGAAAGCGCGTTAAAACCTTCGTCGCGCAAATCCGCCGCCAAACTGTCGGTCGAATTGCGGCTCAGACAATAAATAATCCCACTTTCGTCGCGCCGCGTTTCGAGATATTCGAGCAGTCGCGCATAGGAATTTCGCTTCGCTTCGACGCGGTAATAAATATTCGGGCGATTAAAACTCGAAAGGAAAAGTTCCGCGTTTTTGACGTTCAAACGCTCAAAAATATCTTGGCGAACCAGTTTGTCGGCGGTCGCCGTCAGCGCAATCAGCGGAACTTCGGGAAAAAAGCGTTTCAACTTTCCAAGCTGAATATATTCCGGTCGAAAATCGTGTCCCCAACTCGAAATACAATGCGCTTCGTCAATCGCAAACAGTGAAACATTGATGCTTTGCAGAAAGTCAATAAACTGGTCGCCCGGCTGCAAAAGACGTTCGGGCGCGATGTACAGAAGTT
The DNA here is from genome assembly GCA_026786155.1 of Pyrinomonadaceae bacterium. Taxonomy (GTDB): domain Bacteria; phylum Acidobacteriota; class Blastocatellia; order Pyrinomonadales; family Pyrinomonadaceae. Next base: position 2,047 of record JAJAYR010000169.1, on the reverse strand, counting down.
TCAATTCGCCGTTTCTAACTCTTTGAAAAACCTCGGTTTGTTCGCGTCCGGTTTGAGTAGAATTCAAAAACGCCGCTTCGACACCGTTATTGCGGAGAGCGTCAACCTGGTCTTTCATCAGCGCAATCAAAGGCGAAATGACGACTGTCAAACCGTCGAGCATCAACGCCGGAATCTGATAACAGAGGGATTTTCCGCCGCCCGTCGGCATCAAAACCACGCAGTCTTTTTTCGCCAAAACGGTTTCAATCGCGGCTTGCTGATTCATCCGAAACGAATCATAGCCGAACTGATGTTTCAAGATTTCTCTGGCGCGTGTGATGGTCATATTTATTTTTCCAACCGCGAAACACGCGGAATACGCGAAAAAAATAGAAATGATTTTCTTTTTTTCGCGTCCTTTCGCGCGTTTCGCGGTTAAATCTCTTAAACTGATTTTGCCTTTTCAAATTTCGCGGCAATCTGCGGAATAATCCTTTTCGGCATCTCAATCGCGCCGACGATGTGGCGTTCTTCGGTGAAATGTCCGACGACATAAACACCCGCGACATTGGTTTCAAAAGTTTCCTTATCATAAACCGGAACTTCGCCGTATTTTGAATCTTTTGTTTCAACGCCGAGATTTTCGAGCATCGTCAAATCGGCATCCGAACCGATTAAAATAAACAAGACATCGTTCGGCAAAACGACGATTTCGCCTGATTCTTCTTCTAAAACGATTTCTTTTTCCTTAATTTCCAAAACGCTCCCCAGAAAAAAAACGTCCAGACAATTTTTTTCCAACTGCTGTTCGAGCGGTTCTTTGACCCAATGTTTAATGCAGCCCTGCTTCGGATCGGTTTCTTCCCAATCTTTGCGAAACGTCGCCAAAGTTGCCAACGCGCCCTCCGCCGCTAAAAACAAAGCCGCTTCGCCCGCCGAATTTCCGCCGCCAACGACCATCGCGTTTTTCTTAACATACGGATAAGTCTCCGTAAAAAGATGATGCACCTTCGGCAAATCTTCGCCCTTCACGCCGAGATGTCGCGGATACTGCATCGCGCCGAACGCAAACAAAACATTCGCCGCTTCGTATTCGCCTTTGACACTCGAAATTACAAAATGATTTGCGCCAGATTTTTCAACTTTCGTAACCGCTTCTTCCCATTGAATATCGAGATTATTTTCCAAAACAAACCGCGTGTAATAAGAAAGCAGTTCTTCACGAGTCGGCTTTTCCCGCGCCGGAAAAAGCGTGTTCGGCTGCAATTCCAACTCATTCACGGTCGAAAAAACCGTCAATCCGACCGGATATTGATAAATCGTATTACCGATTAAATTTTTCTCCAGCACGAGATAATTCAAATTCAGTTTTTGCGCTTCAAACGCAGCAGAAATTCCCGCCGGTCCCGCGCCGATAATGATAAGGTCAAACATTTTCTAATTTTTTCAATTGCTCTGTAAATTTTTCAATCTGCAAATGCGTATTGTCGAGTTCGCGCTTGGCTTCGAGATACTTTTCCCATTCGTTCGTATTCGTCAAAGCCTTCGCCACATCTTCGTCGAGCGCGTGCGCCATCAACGCCAGCAAATCGCTCAACGCTTCCTGACTTTGCAAAAGCGATTGAATAATCGTGTAGGCGAGTTTGGCGTTCGGCAAATCAATATCAAATTCGTTTTTTTCTATTTGTGCGACATTCATTTTATTTTACATTGTGCCGGAAAAGGAATTTTACTGCCGAGCTGCCGAATTTTCTGCATTTCCGACTTCTTCAATCGGTCTTTCTTCCGGCGAGGCAGTCGGAAGTTCAGCGTTTTCCGGCACAATATAAAATTCCGCTCGAACGTGTTCCCGATAGCCGCCGAAAACTACCTGTATTTTATCAGCCGAAATTTCCGCTTTCCCGGCGATGTGATTGCGTCCCTGTTCGACGAAATTCTGTAATTTGCTCGTGTCATAATAATCGTCGTCGGCATAAAAAATGATGACACCGCGTGAATTTGCCTGACTTTTTATGACTTCGCCGAACTTTTCGCTCGCCCAAAAAAAATTAAGTTCGTCTAATTC
>JAJAYR010000168.1 GCA_026786155.1 Pyrinomonadaceae bacterium | reverse complement strand
GGCGGCGATGGTCATATGTCCGAATTCGCCCGCCATTCCCAGTCCGCTGCCCGAACCGCGATAAATTTCGCCGTCGAGAACCAAGCCGACGCCGATACCCGTTCCCGAACGAACGAAAATAAAATTACTCGCCGGGTTGTTTCCCGCATCGCGCATTTTCAAACGCGCTTCGTAAATCGCCGCCGCCGTCGCGTCGTTTTCGACCGTTATCGGAACAGCCTCGTTTTTACCGAATAAACCGGCTTGTAATTCGTCGGCGACGGCGATGTTCCGCCAGTCGAGATGCGGCGCATACAGCAATTTACGGCGCACGGCATCAACCGGACCCGGAACGCTGACGCCGATTGTCCGCAAAGTTCGCCCTTCGATTCCGGCGCACAGACTCTTAATTTTCTCCTGCGCGAGTTTTAGAGCGTCGGCTGAATTCGCCGGAGTGATAAATTCTTCTTCGGCTAAAATTTCTCCGCTCAAAGTCGTCAAACCGACTTGCGAATGACGAACGCCGAGATTCAGCCCGACGAAAAAATCCGCCGTATCAACAAAAGACAAACCGACCGGCGGACGACCTTGAGCGCGAACATTTTCGGTAGATTCGATTGCACCTTCAAACAGCCGCCCGCTGTTAATCATCGGCTTCGTGATGTCGGTAATCGTGCTGCGGTTGACGTTTAATCGCCGCGCTATTTCAACCCGCGAAAGCGGCTGCGCGGCTCGCAGCAGCCGCAGCAGCATTCGAGTCGTTTTCGCCGGACTCGCCGCGATTTCCGACGAACCTTCCGGCGTGGACGTTTGAACCTTGAGAACATTATCCATTTGATTTTTTTTCGATTCTGTTTTGGTTGTAGTCATATAGTTGTAAGCACGGCAACAAAAATAAATAAAACTCGATTGGTCGCAGTGCCTGTTAATTTGCGGATAACGTCAGAACCGAATTTTCAAGCCGCTTCTCAAAAAAGAATCGGCGGCGGCGGCGCGGTAGAGTCCACGCCCGTCAGATTTTCCGTGACGTTGATGACTTGCGGCTGAAACGTATAACGGCGCGAGGCGACGGAGATAATATAAATCTCGCCCGCCGCGACTTCATCAAAGCGGAACGTGCCGAATTTCTTCGTTAGAATCGTTCGTGCGCTGCCGTTCATATCGGTTAAAGTTACGCGGGCATTGAGCAATCCGCCGTCGGAGCGAACGCGACCGGTGTACAGAAGCCGCTTCGGACGTTGAACGGCAGGTTGCTCAAAACTCCTCCGGCGATTGGTTCGCCCGTCGTGCCTTCGACTTGATAGACATTGCCGCTCACGTCTGCGCCCGCCGGAATGCCGTTGGAGCGATAAAAGCCGAATGAGTTGGTATTGGCAAAACAGACTCCGGTTTTCTTGATACCGATTCTTATACGTCATCTTATGTTCGTAAGTCAATGCTTATTCGGCTTTTAAATCTTTCCGGCGGAATATAAACCCGTCAAGTCAATTTAACGGCATTATAACGGCAAAACCTTTCGCGGTTGCCTTGCGTATCAACAAAATCTAAAATCTAATAAAAGCCAAACGTAAAGTTTGAATTTTATACTTTCCAATAAATTGATAAGGAGTTACGCGAATGATTTTTAAGAGAACGCTGTTTATTCTGTTCATCTTCGTTACAGTTATGACAACCACCACTTTTGCTCAGAAAGGCGATAAACTGCCGCCGATAAAATATACCGAGATGAAGCTGCCGAACGGTTTGCGGGTGATTATGCACCAGGACAAATCCACGCCGATTGTCGCCGTTAATTTGTGGTATCACGTCGGCTCGAAAAACGAAGTCGTCGGGCGCACCGGCTTTGCTCATTTATTTGAGCATATGATGTTTCAAGGCTCGAAAAACTACGATGCCGATTATTTCACGCCGCTTCAGGAAGCGGGCGCGACCATTAACGGCTCGACCAATCCCGACCGCACGAACTATTTTGAAGTCGTGCCGTCAAACTTTCTCGAACTCGCGCTGTTTATGGAAGCCGACCGTTTGGGCGGTTTGCTCGAGGCGATGACGCAGGAAAAACTCGACAACCAGCGCGATGTCGTTAAAAACGAACGTCGTCAACGCTATGATAATCAGCCGTATGGAACGGCGTTTGAAAAGATTTTCGCGCAGGTTTTCCCGAAGGAACATCCGTATAACTGGACGACCATCGGTTCGCTCGAAGATTTATCGGCGGCTTCGCAGGACGACGTAAAAGCGTTTTTCCGGCAGTATTATGTGCCGAATAATGCGTCGCTGGTCATCGCCGGAGATTTTGACGAGAAACAGGCGAAAGTTTGGGTCGAAAAGTATTTCGGCTCGATTGCTAAAGGCGCGGACATCAAACGTCCGACTCCGGCGATGCCGAAAATGAGCGGCGAAACGCGCAAAACTTACGAAGATGCCGTCCAGTTGTCGCGCCTTTATATGGTTTGGAACGCCGTGCCGCAGTATTCGGCGGACGAAGCCGCGCTCGATATGCTCGGCTCGATTTTGTCGGCGGGACGCGGCTCGCGGCTGCAAAAAAATCTCGTCTATGACAAACAAATCGCCCAGGATGCCGGAGCGTTCAACTACGCGCTCGAAGCGGCGGGAATGATGATTGTTCAATCTTCCGCCAAACCGGGAAAAACTTTGGACGACATCGAAAAGGAAATCAATCTGGAAATCGAACGATTGAAAAATGAACCACCGACCGCCGAAGAAATGACGCGGGCGTTGAATTCGATTGAATCGAATTCGATTTTCGGTTTGCAGAATGTTTTAGGCAAAGCCGATACGATGAACAGTTACGCGACTTACGTCGGCAAACCCGATTATTTTCAAGCCGACCTCGACCGCTACCGCAAAGTTACAGCGGCGGACGTGCAGCGCGTGGCGAAAACTTATCTGACCAAAGACCGTTTCGTAATGAGTTTCGTGCCGCGCGGCAAAACCGACGCGACGAAAATGGACGCGGCGGTCAATCGCCCGACTTCCGCACCGGCGAAAAAGGACGCGAAAAAAGATGTCAGCGCACAAACCGCCAATTTGCCGAAACCGGGCGCCGACCCGAAATTCTCTCTGCCGCCGATTGAAAAACAAAAACTTTCAAACGGTTTGGAAGTTTGGATGGTCAAACAATCCGAATTGCCGATTGTTTCAATGAATCTGGTTTTGAAATCCGGCGGAACGCTCGACCCGTCCGACAAATCCGGCGTGGCGGCGATGACGGCGAGCCTGCTGGACGACGGCACGAAAACTCGCACGGCGGATGAAATCGCCAATCAATTGCAGGCAATCGGCGCGTCGGTCGGCGCGGGTTCGGGTTGGGATTCGGCGAATGTTTCGATGTCCAGTTTGACGAAAAATGTTGACCAGGCACTCGACATTTTCGCCGACATCACTTTGAATCCGACGTTTCCCGACGCAGAATTGGAAAAATATCGCAGTCGTCTGCTGACTTCGTTCGTCCAGCGCAAGGCTCTGCCGAACGCGATTTCCGACCTCGTTTATAACAAATTGCTCTACGGCAAAAATCATCCGTATAGCAAACAATTGTCGGGCGACGAAGTTTCGGTCAAAGGCATCAAGCGCGACGATTTAGTCGGTTTTTACGAAACGAATTATCGCCCGAACAACGCGGTTTTAATCGTCGTCGGCGATGTTGACGGCAAAACTTTAATGCCGAAACTCGAAAAATCATTCGGCGCGTGGAAAAAAGGCGATGTCAAATTAAACGATGTCGGCGAAGCACCGATGCTCGACAAACCGGGCATTTACATCGTTGACAAACCGGGCGCGGCGCAGTCGGTCGTCGCTATCGGACAAGTCGGCGTGGCGCGAAGCAATCCTGATTTTTTCCCTTTGCAAGTGATGAATTCGATGCTCGGCGGACAATTTTCTTCGCGCATCAATCTGAATCTGCGTGAAGACAAAGGCTACACTTACGGAGCGCGAACCGGCTACGCTTTCCGGCGCGGCGCGGGACCGTTCACCGCTTCGGCGGACGTGCAGACGGCGGTGACGAAGGAATCGGTCTTTGAGTTTTTGAAGGAACTGCGCGGCATTCGCGGCGAAATTCCGGTAACGGCGAAGGAACTCGACTACAACAAACAAAGTTTGATTCGACGCTATCCGCAGGGCTTTGAAACCGTCGGACAGATTTCCGGTCAGCTTTCGAGTCTGATTATCTACAATCTGCCCGATTCGTATTTCAGCGAATTCATCCCGAAGGTCAACGCCGTTACGGTCGAAGATGTCAATCGCGTGGCGAACAAATATCTGACACCGGACAAAATGGCGATTCTCGTCGTCGGCGACCGGAAAGTCATCGAACCGAAACTAAAGGAACTCGGAATGCCCGTGATGTTTTTAGATTCGGAAGGCAGTCCGATTGAATAAAGAATAAAACTTCAGCATCGAACTCCGCTAGGAGCGGAATGTTTGTTGTTGATTTAGAAGCTATTTGAAAACTCGATTTAGTCGCCAAAGGCGACCAACATTATAGCCTGGCGAGAATCGCTAGGTGCTTGACGACCATCAAGCACCCGACTGAAAGCGTCGAACAATAACGCTATTTGTTGCTCACTTTCAGTGAGCCATTGACTTTCTTGCAGCCTACCTAGCGTTTCACGCTCCGCGTATAATGTTGGTCATCTTCGATGACAAGAGAAAGATTATTGAGTTTTCAAACAGCTTCTCCCAATTTAACAAGAAATAATTTCACAACTTGGCGGAAAATTTACTTTTCCGTCAACTCTCTTTATACTCATTTAAATCTATTCGATAGGTCAGGTAAAAAATAATGAATTATAAAAATAAAGTTATCAATCTCTTTTTGTTACTAACGGTTGCCGTTTTCAGTTTCTCGTGCAGCCAACAAGCGGCGCAAAACAGCAATAGCAGCAGTGTCGGCGGCGGCAAACAAGCGCAGTCGCCGACCGAAGCCTATAAAATGCTGTTTGCGGCGGTCAAAGCTAAAGACGCGGAAAAAATCAAACAGATGATGTCCAAAAACACGCTCGGCTTGGCGCAGTTTAACGCCGAACGACAGAAAATATCGCTTGAGAAATCAGTCGAAAACGGTTTGGTCGCGCCGACGATGTCCGACGCTTTGACCGAAATCCGCGATGAGCGCGTCAAAGATAATTTCGGCTCGGTCGAAGTTTTCAATCAGAAGGAAAATCGGTGGGAAGATTTGCCGTTTTTGCTGGAAGACGGCGGCTGGAAACTCGCTATCGGCGACCTTTTTCAAGGCAGTTTTGAATCGCCGGGCAGAAGTAAAGGTGAAATCGAGCGCGAAGCGACCAATACTTTGCCGATGCCGACGGGCGGTATGACGAAATTCCCGGAGTTGCCCGCCAACGCCAATTCGATGACGTTTCCGGCGAACTCGACCGGCAATAAAACGATGGAAAAAGATAAATCCGTCGAAGTTCCGAAAGAGGACAAGCCGAAAAAATGATCGAGAGCAGGCAAATTCAGGAAATCTTAAAGCAATACGAAAAACACGGCTGGAATTTACGCCGTGTTTTGCTTTCTGCGCCGACCGAAAAAAAATTAGCCGCCGCGCTGTTCGGCGAAATCGAGATTATCGGCGCAGATTTCGACGCGGTTTGGTTCGCGCGTCCGGCGGCGAATGGCGGCGAAGCCTGGGAATTACGAAGTCTTGCGCCTGCGCCGTTTGCGCTGGTCGAAGTGTTCGGCGCAGACGAGGAAGAATCTGTGCGCGAAGAATTTCGCCGGGCGATGGAAACGCAAATGAAGGAAAGAGCATCAAAACCCGTTGCTCAAAAACCGTCGGTTTGAATCTCAAATTTCGATTTACAAATCCTTCCTTTTGTTGCAAACTTATTAGATTGAAATGACGATAAAAAATTTCGGTGCGCGAGTCGTAAGTGTTTGGGAAGATTTGCGCCCGCTGACAAAAAAAATGCTGGTCGGTGCGCTGCAAATAAACAGCGCGAGTTTGACCGCCGCCGCCAATCAGAATTTCTCTTACGACGTTCACGCCGAATGGGAATTGAGCCGTCTGCTATCGGCTTTGGATGAGCAGACGAAGGACGCGGCAATCCGTCAGGATGCCGAAAAACTTCGTGAAATAAAGCAGTTGGCGGCAACCTGCGCGAAGGTTTTACAGGCGCAAACCGCGTCCGCCGAAGTTTTTATACAGCTTGCGACACGCGCCGTCAAACGCCACGATTTTGACAATCTCGACCGTTTAGCCGACGCGCTTGCCCGAAGATTTTCGGCGGGCGAAGTCGCGGAAATCATCCGGCAAACCGATTTGGCGCAGATTCGCGCTATCGCTTACGAAACGCTGGCGACGATGCCGCTCAATAATTTAACCGCGCTGCTTGACGACCAGCTTTATTACGAAATCGCCCGCAACGCCGTCGAACAGCAAGCCTTCGAGTTCGATAACGAAGACGCGCAGCAAATTTTGGAGCAGATTGAGTCCGACGAAATGAACGGCGATTGAGTCTAAATGAGAGTTGAGAAATGAGAAATGAGAAATGAAATCTCTGCCTATTTTCATTTCTCATTTCTCATTTGATTTATATGAAGGAAGTTACCATCGTTTGCGACGGCTCAAGTCTCGGCAACGGCAAAGGAAAGCCACGCGCCGCGGCGGTCGCCGTTTTAGGTTATCGCGGTTATTGGCGGGCGTTCGGCGAATTTTTGGGCGAAGCGACTAACCAGCAAGCCGAAATTGCGGCGGCAACCATCGGATTGAATAAGTTATCTGAACCGTGTAAAGTTCGAGTTTTGAGCGATTCGCGCTACGTCGTTGAAACGATGTGCGGAAATTTCCGCAAAAAAGCGAACCTCGACTGGTGGGCGAAACTTGATAAAGCGGCGCAGAAACATCAAATAAAATGGGAATGGGTCAAAGGACACGCCGGACACGACGTGCAGGAAATCGTTGACACGCTGGCGCGAACGACGGCGGAAAAAGGCAGAGTTGACGAGAAGTTTTTTGACGAAGCCGTCGCCGAAATCGGAGTGCAGGAAATTTAATAATGGATAACGAAAAATTGATAATGGATAATGAACGAGCAAACCGGAAATTCCGGTTATTCGTCGTCGGTTTTCCATTATCCATTATCCATTATCCATTATCCATTATCTTACTGATTATTTGCGGATTATCATTTCCCGTTGCCGCGCAAAAGCCGACTTCTTACGGTTGGATTTGGCAAAATCCGCAGCCGCAGGGCAATACGCTTTATTCGATTCATTTCGCCAAAGATAAAGTTACGGGTTTCGCCGTCGGCGCGGACAATACGATTCTCCGCACGGAAAACGGCGGATTCGGCTGGCAAAAACAACGTCTGCCGTTCTCCGTTACTTTATCGGGCATTTTCGTGAAAGATAAAAAAAACGCCGTCGTCGTCGGCGCACGCGGCACAATTTTTACAACCGATAACGGCGGCAAGGATTGGCGGCGCATTTTATTGGAAGTCAAAGACCATCTCTACGGCATCGCTTTGACGGGTGAAACCTTTCAAAGCGGCTGGGCAGTCGGAACTTACGGGCGCATTTTGAAAACCGCCGATGGCGGCGAAACATGGCAGCCGCAAATTGCCGGAACGACCGAACAGCTTTTAAAGGTCGCCGCCTTCGACGCGGAAAAAAGCGTCGTCGTCGGGATGAACGGGACAGTTTTAACGACTAAAGACGGCGGCGAAATTTGGAAATCGAACAAACCCTGCGGAAGTTCTTTGATGTCGGGCGCGGCGTATCTTTCAGCGGAAAAATTAGTTGCCGTCGGCTACGGCGGCTGTGTGGCAAACAGCGAAGACGGCGGCGAAACATGGAAAAAAATCAACATTTTCAGCCGCGCCGACTTTCTTTCGCTCTCATTCGCCGACGACCAAACCGGCTCTTTGACCGACGCGAACGGAATGATTTGGCTGACCGGCGACGGCGGCACGACGTGGCTGCCGTTTAATGTGCGGACAAATCCGAAACTCGTCGCGCTTTGTTTCGCCGACGCTTTTACGGGCTGGGCGGTCGGCGACAACGGTTTGATAATTCGCACCGACGACGGCGGTTACAGTTGGCAGAGACTTTCCGAAGGCACCCGCGAAGACGTCAACGACCTGACATTTCTCGACCGTGAAATCGGCGCGGCGGTCGGCTCAAACGGCAAAATCTGGATTACCAACGACAGCGGCAAAGACTGGCTGCCGGTATTTTCGGACACCGACAAAAACTTGAACGCGATTACCTTTTTCGACGCTGAACACGGCTACATCGTCGGCGACGGCGGCACGGTTTTGCGAACCGTCAACGGCGGCGCGAGTTGGGGCAAAGGCGTTTCCGGCGTCACCGAAGATTTGCTCGGCGTTGATGCGGTCAATGACAAAACCGGCTTTGCCGTCGGCGCGAACGGGATGATTTTGCGGACTGATACGGGCGGCGCATATTGGGAGCCGTTTGAATCGGGAACGCGGGCGTGGCTCGAAGACGTAAAATTTTTTGACGAAAAACGCGGGGTCGTCGTCGGCGATAAAGGCACGATTTTACTGACCAAGGACGGCGGTTTGACGTGGAAAAAAATTAAAACCAATCTCGATAAAAACCTTTACGCTTTAAGTTTTTACGATGAAAAAAGCGGTTTCGCGGTCGGCGCGGGCGGCACGATTTTACGAACGACCGACGGCGGTGAGACGTGGCAGGACCGGGAATTTGCTTCGGAAATAAATCTTTACGCGGTAACGGTTTACCGGCGCGACGAAGCGATTATCGTCGGCGAACAGGGCGCGGTTTTGCGGACATTGGACGGCGGCAAAACGTGGGAATCGCAGCCGAATATCACGACTAAATCTATGCAGGCGGTCGCTTATCGCGGCAGGGACGAACTTTGGATTGCGGGACGCGGCGGCTCAATTCTCAAGCGTTCGGACATTCTTTCGACCGTCAAAACGACCGGCAGGCAGAAACTTCCGCCGGTTCTGAAACTCGGCGGCAAAAGCCCGAAATCGCGCACACCGCTTTTGACGATTACCGACGACGGCGACATTCCGCTCGCTCAACCGCCGAAAGAAGGGAAAGACAATTAACGCGCAATCGTTACCGAAAGCCATTCGCCGTCGGTTTCTATTTTGAAATCAGAATTCTGCAATTTGTTTAATTCGTCGGTAATCATTTTTGTCTGCTCCTTCAAAATTACCGACAAAATCAAAAACTTTTTAGCCTTTGCCAGCAGCAGCGGCAAAATCGGAACAATCACGTCGGGCGTAAGGTTGGCGCAGACGAAATCGGCTTCGGGCGTTTCATTTGAAATCGAACCGACGAAAAAATTGATTCCGTCAACTTCATTTAATTCGGCGTTTTCTTCCGCAATTTTTACCGAATTCGCGTCCGTGTCGCAAGCGGTGAAAGAGTGGAGAGTGGAGAGTGGAGAGTCAAGAGG
>JAJAYR010000167.1 GCA_026786155.1 Pyrinomonadaceae bacterium | reverse complement strand
GTTTTCATAAGTTTACGGTGGCTTAACTTTTCCTTTACGTCGCGTTCTTTGCGCCTTTGCGTTAATTTAATGCTCCCCAAATGGCGCAAAGAACGCGAAGAAGAACTCTTAATGATAGTTTAAGTTGTCAATCCAACTACTTTCTAAAAGTCAAAAAAGGTTTATTTTCGCTGACATCAATTGCCGACAATTCATTTCCTCTGCCGACGACGTTCTCGATTCCGGTCTTCAGTTTTTTTCCGAAATCACCTTTAGAAAGAATTATCGCCACCTCTTGCCCCGAATCCTGAACGACTGCCTGCGGTCTTTGCAAACTGGTTATATCAACCGTTTCGACGCGCTTGGCGAGATCGAAATCGCGCCATTCGTCAAGCATTTTCAAATAAATTTTGACGCGCTCCTGATTGTCTCTGGCAGCTTTGTCCGTTTTCGATTCGTCCCAGCCGCGCAGCACAAACGGCGGGCGCGTTTCATTTTCTTTGACGAAATCAAGCACGACCGATTCGTCGTCCGTCCAAAAATCGCCCGTTTTCGTTCGCACGACGACGCGCGGCACACGCTCGTTGACGCTGACGCGCAAGCCGTCCGGCAAGACGCGCGAAACGACCGCCGATTTAACGAACATCAATTTTTCGATGTCAATTTTTATCTCATTCAAATCCGCGTTCCACGCGCCGGATTTGTTTGTCTGTAAGCGAACGATTCGTTCGATGTCGTCTTTGGAAGCGCGGGAGATGCCGCGCACGTCAATCGTTTTGACATCAAAAAACGCCGAAGCCGTCGCCGTCCGGTAGCCCGTCAAAGACAAAAATCCCAGACAAAATAAAATGCCGACGATGAAAAACAGCGGAATAAAAAAGTTCGCCAATTTTCCCGCTTCGCTGCGGCGTTTGACGGCGGTTCGCTTGCGCGGTCTTTTCGCCGCGCCGGTTCTTCCTGTTGTCGTTCGTTTTTGTGTTGCCATACTTTTTATTTTTTTTGCCACCGAGAACACAGAGTTCACAGAGATTTAATTGCAAATAAGTATTCGGACATATTTAGGTCAAAGTATTTTCTTCGGAAGAGATGAGAGATGAGAGATGATAACTGATAGATTTTAGCGCGGTTTTATCTCTCATCTCTTATCTATTATCTTTCATCTATTCCGAATTTTAGTTTAAGTTAATTCTGTCCGACTACTTATCACGAATTAATTTTTCTTGCCTGTCCTCTTTTTTATCCTGTTAATTTTTCTCTGTATTCTCTCTGTGTTCTCGGTGTTCTCGGTGGCTAAATCTTCTTCAAGTTTTCCAAAATCTCATCGGAAAGTCCCGTAATGCTTCCCGCGCCCAAGGTTATTACTAAATCGCCTGCCTGCAAATTTTCGATAACCTTCGCGGCGGCAGTTTCAATATCGCCGATATAGCGCACGTTTTTATGTCCGAACTCGCTAATTTTCCCCGCCAGAATTTCCGCTGTAACATTTTCAATCGGCGGCTCGCTCGCCGCGTAAATGTCCAATAAATAAAGCACATCGGCGTTATTGAAACATCGCGCAAAATCTTCCATCAATTCATTCGTGCGCGTGTAGCGGTGCGGCTGAAAAACGACGACCGTCCGCCGTCCGCCCGAACCGTCTTTGGCGGCGGAAAGCGTCGCCGAAATTTCCGTCGGATGATGCCCGTAATCGTCAACGACCGTGATGCCGCGTCCTTCGCCTTTGAATTGAAACCGCCGGTTGGCGTTTTTGAATTTGGCGAACGCTTCCGCAATTTTTTCAAACTCCACATCGAGTTCGAGCGCGACCGTCGCCGCCGCCAAAGCGTTATAAACATTATGTCTGCCGGGAACGGGCAAATTTATTTCGCCTAAAACTTCCGCGCCGCGCCAAACTGTAAAAGTCGAACCGAACGAATCGTTGGCGACGATATTATGTGCCGAAACGTCCGCCTGCGCCGTGAATCCGTAGGTTACGCGGCGGCGTTTAATCGCCGGAATAATTGACTGCACATTCGGGTCGTCCAAACACAAAACACACGCGCCGTAAAACGGAACTTTGTTAACGAAATCGGTAAAACACTGCATCACGTCTTCCATTCCCTTGTAAGATTCCATATGTTCGCGGTCAATGTTCGTCACGACGCAAATCGTCGGACTTAACATCAAAAACGAACGGTCGCTTTCGTCGGCTTCGATGACGAACCAATCGCTCGTGCCAAGTTTGGCGTTCGAGCCGAGCGTATCAACTACGCCGCCGACAATCGTCGTCGGGTCAACGCCCGCGTGTCCGAGAATCGTCGCCACCATCGAAGTCGTCGAAGTTTTGCCGTGCGAACCGGAAACGCCAACCGAATACGGTTTCAAAGTCATCAATTCCGCCAGCATTTCGGCGCGTGGAATGACGGGAATTTTCTTTTCCCTGGCGAGAATAATTTCGGGATTATCGGCTTTGACCGCCGACGAATAAACGACGACCTGCGCGTCGCCGATGTTTTCCGCCGCGTGTCCTTCGTAAACTTTCGCACCGAGTTTTTCGAGCCGATTGGTCGTTTTCGATTTCCTCAAATCCGAACCGGAAACCGCGAATTCGAGATTGCACAAAACTTCCGCGATGCCGCTCATCCCGAT
>JAJAYR010000166.1 GCA_026786155.1 Pyrinomonadaceae bacterium | reverse complement strand
GGCGCAGCCTTTCCGCACATCGGGCGGCACAGCCGCATTTTTGCGTAACATCAGTTATAAACGCAGCGATTTAACTAAGCAGACGAGTAAAAGTTTTTTTCAGGTGCTTAGAGCGTGATGACTGGAGTCGAAAGTTTCAGTCTTTGCGCTCGAATTAAAAATGACCGAAAGACGATTCAACATAGTCGGCATCGGCGAAATTTTGTGGGATTTGCTGCCGACGGGAAAAATGCCCGGCGGCGCACCGGCAAATTTCGCTTACGTTTCACAACAACTTGGCGACCGAGGCATCGCGGCGAGCCGCATCGGAAACGACGAACTCGGAAACGCTTTATTAAAAGAACTGGCAGACAAAAAAATCGCCGCCGAACACATTCAGATTGACGCAGAAAATCAGACCGGAATCGTTCGAGTGAGTTTTGAAAATAATCAGCCGAATTACGAAATCGTCGAAAATGTCGCGTGGGATAATGTGGAATTGAGCGAAAGTTGGCGTGAACTTGCCAAACGGACGGACGCGGTTTGCTTCGGTTCGCTCGCCCAACGAAATGAGGTTTCAAGAAAAACGATTCGTTAATTTGTCGGATTGACAAAAGGCTTGAAAATTTTCGATGTCAATTTGCGACAAAATTATTTTTCGGCGGAGATTTTACAAAAGTCATTTTCGCTGGCAAACGTCGTCAAACTAAACCACGAAGAATTGCCGACGGTCGCGGAAATGCTCGAAATCAAAAGCGAAAATCAAATTGACGCGGCGAAAAAATTGCGCGAAAAATTTGCGTTAGAACTGATTGTCGTAACGCGCGGAGCGAACGGAAGTTTTTTGATAACAGAAAACGAAACGTCGGAGTTTTTCGGTTTGAAAATCGAAGTTAAAGACACCATCGGCGCGGGCGACGCTTTTACCGCCGGAATGACGCACGGCATTTTGCGCGGTTGGAACTTGGATAAAATCAACGAATTCGCTAATAAAGTCGGCGCGTTCGTCGCTTCAAAAACTGGCGCAATGCCGGAGTTTCCAAAAGATTTTTATAATTATTTGAATTTGATTTGACTAAATTTGGCGAAGACTCGAAAGTTTCGCGTCCCGTCAAAGAATTAAAAGGTTTTGAGAAAGTCTTTTTGAAAGCGGGCGAAACTAAAAAAGTCTTCGTGATGCTTGATAAACGCGCCTTCTCCTACTTCGACGTTGATTCAAAAAATTGGCGAGCCGAAGTCGGAGATTACGAAATTCTAACCGGGCGTTCGTCTGCCGAAATCGTTTTGCGCGGCGAAGCGACGCTAAACATTGAACTGATGAGCGATAGCTAATCGCAAGTTTTAAAATCGGAGCGTGAGACATTCTTGCCTGCGCTTCATTCAGGAAGTTTTATAAAAGGAGAAAATCGGTTATGAAAATAGTATCCAAGTTTTTTTTGTTAGTAATTTTCGCGTTCACGCTGAATGCGTTCGGACAAAAAACCGACAACACGAAACCGGCAGATGCGAAAAATCCGGCGGAATGCGCTTCCGATTCGTGCGAAGTTTTGCGAGCCGAGCGCGAATATAACGAAGGCTTTACATCGCCGACTTTTGAATTCGTTGACAAAGTTCACACCGACGATTTTTTCACGACTTCGGAGAATCCGGCGCAGATGACCTCAAAAGCCGTTATCCTGAATTATCTGAAAAATTTCGGCACCCGAACCGGCGCGGTAATTACCGTCAATACGTTGGATTTGAAAGTTCGGCTTTACGGGCAAACTGCCGTTGCGACGGGCATTTGGAAGACTACGGCGCAGAGTCAAAAAGGCACTCCGGTTAACAAATCGGAGCGATTTACCCGCGTTTGGGTCAAAGAAAATGCCCGCTGGCGACTGGCGGCTTCGCATTATTCGACGGCTTTTGAACCGCCGATTCAGTAATAAATTTCGGAGTGATTTAATCGAGTAATCGGATATAAATAAGGTGATAATTCGGAATAGATGAAAGTTGAGAGGTGATAGCTGACAGATTCGGAGCCGGTTTTTATCTCTCATCTCTCATCTAAAATCTTTCATCTATTCCGAATCGTTTAGCTTAATTTACTTTTGTCTGACCATATATTTGGGGAAATGTTTATGAAAAAAAATATACTGATTTTTTTCTTCCTGATGCTTTTCGCGCTTTCCGTTTCCGCGCAGAATCTAAACTCGCCGAACGGCAATTTGTCGCTGTCGTTCAAATTAACGGAAGCGGGCGAGCCGGTTTATCAGCTTTCTTACAAAAACAAAATCGTGATTAAAGAAAGCAAAATGGGTTTTGAAATCAAAAATCAGCCCGCGTTGCTGAAAGGTTTTACCGTTCTTGAAATAAAAAATTCGGAGAAAAACGAGACGTGGAATCCGGTTTGGGGCGAAGTCAAAACGATTCGCAATAATTACAAGGAATCAGCCGTAACTCTTGAGCAAATTCTGGCATCGGAGGTTTTTTCACCGAGCGCGGGCAGTTCGGACGCGAAAAAAATCACGCGAAAAATCACGATTCGGTTTCGGCTTTTTGACGACGGTTTGGGTTTTCGATACGAGTTTCCTGTTCAGGATGAACTGAAATACTTTACCGTCAACGACGAAAAAACCGGGTTTAATTTGACCGGCGACCATAAAACTTTTTGGATTCCGGGCGATTACGATTCAAATGAATACGCTTACACGACTTCAAAACTAAGCGAAGTTGACGCGACCGTGAGCAAAAAAATCAATGAAATCGCGTTTCGCACGCCTTTCGCCGACAACGCCGTGCAAACGCCGCTGATTATGAAATCGAACGACGGTCTGTATCTCAACATCCACGAAGCCGCGCTCGTTAATTATCCGGCAATGTATCTGATGGTTGACCGCAAAAATTTTGACTTGACGACGCATCTCGCGCCGAACGCCGTCGGTAGTGCCGCGTTTTTGCAGACTCCGGCAAACACGCCGTGGCGCACCGTTATCGTCTCGGACAAAGCGACGGATATTCTCGCCTCGAAAATGATTTTGAATCTGAACGAGCCATCGAAAATCAAAGATACGAGTTGGATCAAACCGCAAAAAATGATTGGCGTGTGGTGGGAAATGCACGTCGGTAAAGCGTCCTGGAATTACTCGGATGTCAACAACATTAAACTCGACGAAACCGATTGGAAAAGCCTGAAACCGAACGGCAAGCACGGCGCGAACACGGCGAACGTCAAACGCTACGTTGATTTTGCCGCGAAAAACAACATTGACGGCGTTTTGGTCGAAGGTTGGAATACGGGTTGGGAAGATTGGTTCGGCAACTGGAAGGAAGAAGTTTTCGATTTCGTGACTTCGTATCCCGATTTCGATGTCAAGGAACTGCAAAATTACGCCGCCGCGAGAAAGGTCAAATTGATAATGCACCACGAAACTTCCGGTTCGGCGAGCAACTACGAACGCCGTCTGGACGAAGCGTTTCGGTTTATGAAAGCGAACGGTTACGACGCGGTGAAAACCGGCTACGTCGGCAAAATCGTGCCGCGCGGCGAATTTCACGACGGGCAAATGATGGTCAATCATTACACGCACGTCGCCCAAACTGCCGCGAAATACAAAATTATGATTGACTCGCACGAATCCGTGCGCCCGACCGGATTGCAGCGAACTTATCCGAATTGGCTGGCTTCGGAAGCGGCGCGAGGCAATGAATTCAACGCCTGGAGCGTCGGCAATCCGCCGGAACACGAAACGATTTTGCCTTTTACGCGCTTGATGGGCGGTTCGATGGATTACACGCCGGGCATTTTTGAAATCAAAATGAGTTATTACGACGCGAAAAAAACGGAGCAGGTTCACACGACTCTGGCGAAGCAACTCGCGCTTTATGTAACGATGTATTCGCCGCTGCAAATGGCGGCGGATTTGCCCGAAAATTACGAGAAAAAAATGGACGCTTTTCAGTTTATTCGTGATGTCGCAGTTGATTGGGACGACACGAAAATTCTCGAAGCCGAACCGGGCGATTTTATAACGATGGCGCGGAAAGCCAAAAATAAAGACGAATGGTTTATCGGCGCGATTACTGACGAAAATTCGCGCACGGCGGACGCTTCGCTGAATTTTCTCGCGCCGAATAAGCAGTATGTCGCCGCGATTTACGGCGATGCGAAAGACGCTGACTGGCAGAATAACCCGATGGCTTACGAGATAAAAAGTTATCTCGTGAATGCTCAAACGACTTTGAAAATCGCGCTGGCAAAAGGCGGCGGCGCGGCGGTGAGCATCAAAATCGCTTCTGTGGACGATTTGAAAAAGTTTAAGAATTATTCAAATTAAATGACAAGACGGCGTTTCGTAATTTATGCAGTCGGCAGGAAACATTCGGAATAGATGATAGATGAGAGATAATAGATAATAGATAAGAAACGCAAAAATCTATCAGTTATCATTTTTCATCTCGCATCTGTTCCGAAGTAACAACACTAAAAAACCATTCAGCGTGAAATTTGAAACGCTGTCAATAACAGAAAAGTAAAAATATGTTGAAGTCTTTGACGTTCGCCCGATTCGGAGTAATTCTGTTTGTTTTGATTCAGATTTTGACCGTTTCAAACGCAGCCGCGCAGAACAATTTTATCGCCAAAAAATCTTTGCCGAAAAGCCGTCTGGAACTTTCACGGCGAACGCAAAACGGCTCGTTTTACGATGTCATCGGGCGCAAATCAGCCGCGTTCGGTTACGAGCATCGGAATATGGAAGCGTGGGTTTATCCGCTGAAGATTCTCGATGATTTCGCGCTCGATTTTCAAATCGAAGGCTACAATCTGCCGTTTCGCGGGACGGATTTGCTGACCAATATCGAAGTTCGCCCGGAAGCGACGATTTTTACTTATTCGCACGCCGCTTTTACCATTAAACAAATCATTTATGCGCCGATTGAAGAACAGGGTTTGATTTCTCTGCTCGACATCAAAACGACGCTGCCGATGACGATTGCCGTTTCGTTTCGTCCGAAACTCAAATTGATGTGGGCGGGCAATCTGATGACTCCGTTTGTCGGGCAGGACGATGTGGAAAAATATTATTTTATCGGCGAAGAAACGCAGAAATTTTACGCCATCGTCGGTTCGCCCGGCGCGAAAGACGTTTCGCTGAATCCGTATCAGGAAGAGCCGAAAGACATTCCCGTCAAATATACTTTGCAGATTTCGCCTGCCGAAGCCGGGAAAAATTTCGTTCCGATTGTGATGGCGGCAAGCACCGAAGGACGCGAAAAAGCCGTCGCCAATTATAAAAAATTATTGAGCGAAGCCGTTCCGCTTTACGAAAAAAACGTGCAGTATTACGAAAATTTTCTCGACCGCACAACGACCGTTAAAACGCCGGACGAGCGTTTGAATACGGCTTTCGCGTGGGCGAAAATCGGCGTGGACAAAGGCGTGGCGACGAATCCTTATTTGGGAACGGGTTTGCTCGCCGGCTTTCGCACTTCCGGCGAATCGGAGCGTCCCGGTTTCGCGTGGTTTTTCGGGCGCGACGCGCTTTGGACGACTTTTGCGACGACGAGCGAAGGCGATTTTGCGACGACGAAAACCGCGCTTGAGTTTTTGAAAAAATTCCAGCGCGAAGACGGCAAAATTCCGCACGAAATTTCGCAGAGCGCGGCGTTGCTCGATTGGTTTAAAGGTTATCCGTATCCGTGGAATTCGGCGGACGCGACACCGCTTTACGTTATTTCCAACGCCGATTATTACCGCGCTTCGGGCGATGTCGAGTTTTTGAAAGCGAATTGGGAATCAATCCGAAAGGCTTACAAATTTACCGAAGCGACCGACACGGACGGCAATAATTTGATCGAAAATACGAAATTCGGACACGGCTGGGTCGAAGGCGGTGCGCTGTATCCGCCGCACGAAGAAATTTATATGCAGGGCGTGTGGGTCGAAGCCTCGAACAATTTAGCGGAAATGGCGGAAGCATTGGGTGATAAAACACTCGCCGAAAATGCCCGCCGAAATGCGGAAAAAACCCGCGCCGCGATGGAGCAGACTTACTGGCTTGAAGACAAAGGATTTTACGCTTACGCGACGCAGATTCCGCGCAAAGAACCTGTCAAAGCCGAGCCGGGACCGAATCTCGAACGCCGTCAGGCGCGATTAAATGAGTTGCAAACCGCGAAAATTTACGATGAAGATACGGTTTTGCCCGCCGTGCCGCTGTGGTGGCGGACAATGCAAAACAATGAACGGGCGCAAAAACAAATTGACCGTTTAGGAAGCGCGAAAATCGCCACCGATTGGGGCGCGAGAATTTTGGCGAACGACAGCCGACTTTATGACCCGCTTTCTTATCATTACGGTTCGGTTTGGGGATTATTTACGGGTTGGCAATCAATCGCCGCTTACAATTACGGTCGTCCGCACGTCGGTTATCAGGCTTTGATGGCGAATTCTTTACTGACTTATTCCAACGCGCTCGGTTACGTTACCGAACTTTTATCGGGCGATTTTAACGCGCCGTTCGGACGTTCTTCGCATCATCAGGTTTGGTCGGAGGCGATGGTGATTTCGCCCGTGATGCGCGGAATGCTCGGTTTGGAGACGACGAACGCGGGCAAAACCGTTAGATTCGCGCCGCAGATTCCGGCGAATTGGAACGATTTGGAAGTTCAAGGCGTTCGCGCCGGAAATTCGCGGATTGATTTTAAACTCAAACGATTGAACGGCAAAATGACGATTTTGGTTGCCAAACGCGCCGACAAGGCGGCAAATAATCAATCGGTCAGCGTGATTTTAGCTCCGTCGTTTCCGCTCGATGCCAAAATCAAAACCGTAACGGCGAACGGCAAAAAAATCGCGTTTGAAATGAAACCGAACGGCGACGGACAGCCCGCCGAAATCAAGTTTGATTTGACCAATTCGCCGACCGAAATTTCCTTTGACTACGCGGAAGGAACGGACGTTTATCTCGAAATGCCGTCGCTGGTTGCCGGAGCGGAAAATAAAGGTTTGCGAATCATTAAAGCGCAAGCGCGAAAAGACGGATTATTTTTAATGCTCGAAGGTCGCGGCGGAAACATTTATGATTTGAAAATTAAATCGCCGCAGACGTTTAAGGAAATCGAAGGCGTAAAAATTTCGACGACGGCAGACGGCGGAAAGCAGTTGCAAATTTCTTTCGTCGGCAATGCAGATTCATACGTCAGGCGCGAAGTTCTTTTGCCGTTTGCAGCGCGTTGAGAAACAAAATTATGAAAAATCTAAAATCAATCATCGCCGCCGCCGTTTTCGTCGCGTTTCTAACGGCGGCGGCTTCTTGCACGAATTCGAGCGTCAATAATAGCCAACCGGCAGAAAATAACGCCGTGCCGAAAGCGGTCAACGACGTTCCCGACCGCAAATGGTGGAAGGAAGCGGTTGTTTATCAAATCTATCCGCGCTCTTTCAAAGACAGCGACGGCGATGGTGTCGGCGATTTGAAAGGCATTATCTCCAAACTCGATTACATTCAAAGTCTCGGCGTGGACGTTATTTGGATCAATCCGATTTTCGCTTCGCCGAACGATGATAACGGCTATGATGTCAGCGATTATCAGGCGATTATGAAGGATTTCGGGACGATGGAAGATTTCGACGCGCTGCTCAAAGGAATGCACGAACGCAAAATCAAGCTGGTTTTGGATTTGGTCGCCAATCATTCGAGCGACGAACATAGATGGTTTCAGGAATCGAAAAAATCGCGCGATAATCCGTATCGAAACTATTATCACTGGTGGGACGAGGAAAAAGGCAAACCGAATAAACGGGTCAGTTTTTTCGATGTCAACGGCGATGCGTGGAAGTATGACGAGACGACGAAATCGTATTATCTGCACATATTTTCGCAGAAACAGCCGGATTTGAATTGGGAAAATCCGAAAGTGCGGCAGGAAATGTATTCGATGCTCAAATTCTGGTTCGACAAAGGCGTGGACGGTTTTCGGATGGATGTCATCGCGTTTATCTCCAAAGACACGACATTTCCGCCGATTCCCGCCGAATACAAAGATAATTGGGGCGCATTTTATTCTAACGGTCCGCACAATCACGAGTATTTGCAGGAAATGAACCGCGAGGTTTTGAGCAAATACGACGTGATGACCGTCGGTGAAATCGGCGTGTCCGCCGAAGACGCGCACAAATTTGTGGATGCCGACCGCAAGGAATTAAATATGATGTATCATTTCGACGGCGTTGGTTTGGGTTATCTGCCGAACTCCAAAAAATTGATTGACCCGAAAGGCTGGAGTTTGATTGATTTCAAAAATATCTACTCGAAATGGAGCGATACTTTTGAAGAAAAAGGTTGGGGAACGATTTATCTCGGCAATCACGACCAGCCGCGAATGGTTACGCGCTGGGGCAGCGACGCGCCGGAATTCCGCGAAATTTCGTCGAAAATGCTGACGACTTTTCTGATGACGATGCGAGCCACGCCGTATTTCTAT
>JAJAYR010000165.1 GCA_026786155.1 Pyrinomonadaceae bacterium | reverse complement strand
TCGTTATTCTCTTAATTTTTGCGGCTGTGCCGCCACCGTGAGGCGCAGCCTCACTAAAATTAGGAGAAACTCAACGGAAAGGCGAAGCCTTTCCGCACATCGGGCGGCACAGCCGCATTTTTGCGTAACATCAGTTAATTTGTCATGTAGCCGTCAGCTATTACGGAAAGATTAAGTGTTAATTTCAAAAATATTTGACATTTTGCCAAAGATATGTTTTTTTTGTTGCAAAGTAATTTTTATAATTGGTCAACGGCTTTCAATCAATCAATAAAATCGCAGTCGTTTTCGGGTTGTTAAATTGGGTAAAAATAATTTCTTTTTTGTGTTGTGGCAAAGCGTTTTACGCTAAATATTCTGTGCGGTTAGCTCTATCAAAACCGTGTTCTATTCATTCTAAAAATTTAAGCTAATCCGGTTTGGTGCGCTATGAATTATCTTATTAGAGTCTTATTTTTGTTAGGGCTGTTTTTGATTAATATCAGCGTGATTGCCGCGCAGCAGGAAAGCGGGCGGTTGTTCGGAACAGTTACGAATGCCGACGAAAAACCGCTCGCCGGGGCGAAGGTTATCGTCATCAATCAGGTTACGACGAGCCGCGAAACTGATTCGACGAATTCGGACGGCAAATTCTCTTTTCGACTGACGGCGGGCGCGTATCGGCTGTCGGTTGAACTGCCTTACGCGGCGCGTTTTGACCGCAGCAAAACCGCCGAATACGGCAAGTTCGCTAATTTGATTTGCGACGAAACGAAAAAGAAGTGCGAAGTTCTGGAAAATATCTTGATTTCCGCCGAAGCCGAAACCAAAATTGATTTTCAAGCCGAAGAACAAAAACCAACCGAAATCACCTCGCCAAATGCCGAAGAATCGCCCGGATTAGTCGGCGAAGACTCAGTTAAATCCGCCACGCAAATTGATAACGACCGCCGCGAAGTCCGCGACCGCTGGCGCATCGGATTTCCCGAATACGACCGTTACGGCGACCGCGGCGGGCGTGGGCGCGACATTCCGTTTAAGCGCAATCGCTGGTTTGACCCTTACAATCAAAGCGTTATAAAGGGCGATTACCCGATTTTCGGTAACGAAGTGTTTATGGTTTTTTCCGCCGTCAGCACGAGCGGCATCGAGATTCGCCGAACTCCCGCGCCGACTAATGTTTCGAGTGCCGACCCGGACAGCAACAACTTTTTCGGGCGACCGGAAAGTTTATCGTTCAACGAAACCGTGCAGCTTTCGTTCGAGATGTTTAAAGGCGATTCGACGTTTCGCCCGCGCGATTGGGCGATAAAATTCTCGCCGACCTTCAGCGTCCCGAATTATCTGAACGCCCGCGAAAACGGCATTGTCAATATAGACGTGCGGCGCGGCACGAATCGCACCGATTTGCACGCTTCGCTTGATGAAGCATTCGGCGAAGTCAAACTTTTCGATGTCAACAAAAATTATGATTTCGTTTCGGTCAGAGCCGGAATTCAGCCGTTCGTCTCGGATTTTCGCGGCTTTATTTACTCCGATAATAATCTCGGTGTCAGACTTTTCGGCGGCTTTTCAAATAACAAATCGCAGTTTAACTTCGCTTATTTTCGGCAGTTTGAAAAAGATACCAACAGCGGTTTGAATTCGCTGAAAAAACTTCGCAAACAGAATGTTTATATTGCCAATTTTTTCCGCCAGGATTTTCTTTACAAAGGCTACACGATTCAGGCTTCCGCGCTTTACAACGACGACCGCGCCGACGTTCGCTACGACGGCAACGGTTTTCTCGTCCGTCCGACGCTGGTCGGCGATGCCCGCCCGCATTCGATTAGAGCCGGTTATGTCGGCATCAATGGCGACGGTCATATCGGTATTCTGAATCTGACGAATTCTTATTATTTCGCTTTCGGCGAAGATACTTTCAACTCGATTGCCGGACGGCGAACCCAAATTCGCGCTCAGATGGCGGCGGTCGAGGCTTCGATTGACCGCGATTATCTACGGTTTCGAGCAGCGGTTTTTTACGCTTCGGGCGATAAAAATCCGACCG
Organism: Pyrinomonadaceae bacterium; assembly: GCA_026786155.1. Taxonomy (GTDB): domain Bacteria; phylum Acidobacteriota; class Blastocatellia; order Pyrinomonadales; family Pyrinomonadaceae. The sequence continues at coordinate 2,722 of JAJAYR010000165.1, read as the reverse complement.
ACGACCGCGCCACCGGATTCGACGCGATTCTCGACGACCCGAATTTTGTCGGCGGTCAGTTTTCCTACTGGAATCGGCAGGGCATTCGCCTTATTTCAACCGAAGTCGGTCTGGTGCAGTCGAATAGTTTATTGCCGTCTCTGCGTTCGAGCAAAATTCAAGGGCAGGCAAATTTCGTCAATCCCGGCATTCAGATTTACAACGCCGGTGTTGACGTTGAGGTAACGCAAACCCTAAAAGCCATTTTCAATGTTAATTACCTACGCTTCGACCGCACCGAGTCGCTCGCCTATTTATTGTTTCGCCCGCGTGTGCGCCACGAAATCGGTTTGGATTACAGTTTGGGCGTAACTTATCGTCCGCTGCTGATTAACAACATTTCTTTCACCGTCGGCGGGGCGATCTTTCAGCCGGGACGCGGCTTTCGTGATATTTTTACCGACCGTTCACGAAATTGTCCGCCGATTATTATTAATTTTTGTTCGGCGGAAGTTCCCAATCCGAGCAAACTGCAATACCAGTTATTCGCCCAGTTAAAATTGATTTATTGAGGTTATTTATATGCTGCCGGAAAACAAAATTTATTGGCTTAAATCGTTTTTCGTTTTTGTTTTTGTCGCCTTTTTTGCCGTCGTCGGCTGGCTGAATCTTGCCTCGCCGACCATTTCAGTCAGCGCACAGCAGAATACGGCGGTCGAATCCAATTCGGCGATGAACGCCGCCGTCAACGCTCCGGTCGCCGACAATCAGCCGAAAACCTCCAACGCATCCGAATCTTCCAAAACAGAGGATGCCGAGCCGGTCGAAGGCTGTCTCAAATGCCACGGCAGCACCGAACCGATGCACAAATTCAATTCCAAAGGCGACGTTTTTGAGAAACTCGAAAACGGGCGCGACGCTCTGGGCTTGTCCTGCACTTCCTGTCACGGCGGCAATCCGGCGGCGGAGACAGAGGAAGCGGCGCACGTCAGACCAAAATTTCCCGACGAATGGAACTGCAAAAACGGCAAATGTTCGAGTGCCAACCCGGAACGCACCAATACATTGCTGGCAAAAGAAAGTCAGGAATTTGTCCGCTTCATCAATCCCGGCGATTTTCGCGTCGCGGCGCAAAGCTGCAACGAATGCCACGCGCAGGATTTGCACACCAACCGGAGCAGTATGATGACGCACGGCTCGATGCTGTGGGGCGCGGCACTTTACAATAACGGCGGTTATCCGCTGAAGGATTCGCGTTTCGGCGAAAGTTACAATGAAGACGGCAACCCGCAAAGTTTGATTCAAATTCCCGCGCCGACGCGCGAACAACAAGCCTTCAAAGGCGTTTTATCATTTCTCGAACCGCTGCCGCGTTGGGAAATTTCGCAGCCCGGCAACGTCTTGCGCGTTTTTGAACGCGGCGGCAAACGTCGTCTCGAAGTCGGTTTGCCCGACAAAGAGGAAGAACCCGGCAAACCCGACAAAGGTTTGAGTCCGCGCGGTTTCGGCACGAACAACCGCACCGACCCGGTTTATCTCGGCATCCAAAAAACCCGTCTGCTCGACCCGACGCTGAATTTTTTGGGAACGAACGACAATCCGGGCGATTATCGCTCAAGCGGCTGCACTTCCTGCCACGTCATCTACGCCAACGACCGCAATCCGGCGCATTCCGAACAATACGCCGCCGCCGGCAACAACGGCGAAACGCAAACCGGCGATGTCAGCATTCCGAAAAACGAACCCGGTCATCCGATAAAACATCAATTCACTTCGCGCATTCCGACTTCGCAATGTATGGTTTGCCATATGCACCCCGGAACGAATATGGTTGCGTCGTATCTCGGCACGACGTGGTGGGACAATGAAACCGACGGGAAATTTATGTATCCCGAAAAACAGGAAAATCCGACGCAAGCCGAAGAAGCCGAACGTCTCGACCGTAACCCGGAAGGCGCGAGTCTGCGCGGAAAATGGTCAGACCCGGAATTTTTGAAAAAAACCGGCACGGATGAATTTAACAAACAACTGAAAAACACGAAGTTCGCCGATTTTCACGGACACGGCTGGATGTTTCGTTCGGTCTTTAACAAAAATCGTAAAGGCGAGTGGCTCGACACGCACGGCAAAACCATTGACCCGAACGACCCCGACAAATTTAAAAAAGCGGTGCATTTGAAAGACATTCATCTCGAACGCGGAATGCACTGCACCGATTGTCATTTCCAGCAGGACAACCACGGCGACGGTAATCTTTACACCGAACCGCGGGCGGCAATCGAAATCGGCTGTATTGATTGCCACGGCTCGATTCAGCAACGCTCGAATTTGTTCACGTCGGGTTTCGCCGCCGAAGAATTCGACCCGAACGACGAAAATGATAAAAAGGAAGTCGAACGCCGCACCAAAGCCAATCCGAAACAGCCGCTCAAAGGAAGCAATCTGGCGCAGCTTAGGTTTCGTAAGCCCGACGGCAAACGACAAAATGTTTTCCAGCGCGTAACGACCGGCAACCTGAACACTTTGAAAAAGCTGGCTTGTAAAGACGAAACCGGCGAAGAAGTAAAATTTGTCGCCGGCGATATTTTGCAGTTTTCCACCGTCGTTCCCGACCGCTGCTGGCGGGTGATGCAAACCGTTGATACGGTTGTCGAAAACGCCAATCACAAAGAAGATTACAACGAAAAATCGGCTTACGCGAAAACGATTCAAAAGGATAATGCAACGTGGGGCGATGTTCCTT
>JAJAYR010000164.1 GCA_026786155.1 Pyrinomonadaceae bacterium | reverse complement strand
TGCGCCGCCGACAATCGCGCCGCGCAGAGACGGCAGAGTAACGTGCCAAAACGTCTGCCAGCGCGTCGCGCCCATCGTCGCCGACGCTTCTTCGAGCGACTTGCTCATCGTGTCGAAAACGGGTTTTATCACGCCGAACGCGAGCGGAAACGTAACGAAGATATTTGCCAGAATAATCGCCCAAGCCGTGAACATCACTTGAATTCCGTGTGGTTCGAGCAACCGTCCGAGCGTCCCGTAAGGTCCCCACAGGAGCAGCAGCGCGAAACCGGCAACGGCGGTCGGAATCGCCGTCGGCAGCGAGATAATGACAATCATCGCGTTGCGTCCCCAGAAGTTGTATTTCGAGAGAACATAGGCGGCGAAAAGTCCGAAGATGACGTTGAAAACCGTCGCCCAAAAACTCGTTACAAGCGAAAGCTGAAGCGCGAAAATCGCTTCCGGCGCGGTCAACGCCCGCCAGAAACCCGCCAAACCGTCGCGCATCCCGAAAATAAAAATCGAAGCGAGCGGCAGCAAAATCAGCGGCAGCATGATGACAATCATCACGGTCACGCTCAACGGTTTGATCGCGTCGAAACCGCGCGTGTGCCGGACGTTGGAAAGATTTGCACTCATAGTTTTTTGAGGGATGAAGGATGAGGAATGAGGAATGAATAAAAATCAATTAACTCGATTATTTGCTTTACTCATCCCTCATCCCTCATCTCTCATCCCTTATTTCCTCTGCACCTGATTTCTAAAAATGTCCTCGATAATTTCGGGATGAGCGCGATTCCAGCCGCCGAACATCTGAATCGTGAACGGCTGTTCGATGCGGGCAAATTCGGTGTTCGCCTCGTTAAAAGATTCGTTCGTTGCCGAGCGAAAATGATATTTGACAAACGCTTTTTGGGCTTCGTCGCTCCACAGATAATTGCGGAAAGCCTCGATAATCGGGCGTTCGGCGGCGGTTACCCGGCGGTCAATAATAGCGACGGGATGTTCGCTGAAAATCGTCGCTTGCGGAATGATAATTTCCACCGGCTGTCCCGCCTGTTTCATCAGCAAGCCTTCGAGTTCGTAGGTAATCAGCGCGTCGCCGTAGCCGGTTTCAAACTGTGTGCGGGCTTCACGCGCCGAACCCGGCGTTGAAATGACGTTTTTCCAAATCGCCTTTAAAGTTTGCACCGCGCGGTTGGCATCCGCCGTTCCCGCTTCTGATTCGGATTTTTTCAATTCTGAGCCGTAAATCGAAAGAATTGACCATTGCGCTCCGCCGGAACTAACCGGGTCGGGATGAATCAGGCGCACACCCGACTTTGCCAAATCGGGAAAATCCTTGATGTCTTTCGGGTTTCCCTGCCGCACCAAAATCACGAACGGCGTTTTGTTCACGATGCCTTTTTGCGGCGTAACATACCAATCGTTCAGCACTTGACCGGCGGCGATTAAGCGGTCAACGTCGCGTTCGATGGAAAGAATGGCGATGTCGGCGGGCGCACCTTGCAGAATCTGGTTCGTAATCGTTTCCGAACCGGCAAACGACGACACGAAATGAACGTCTTCGCCTTTTTCGCGTTTCCATTGGGCGGCAAACGCCGGATAAATTTCTTTCTCCAACGCTTCCTTCATAATCGAAAAACCATAGACGGTAATCGTGTGTCCGCCTTTGCTGCTTTGTCCGCCGGGCAAGCAGCCGATTAAAAAGAGCGAGCCGAAAACCGTCAGCCACAAAAATTTACGTTTCATCCGTTTTCCTCCTTCTTAGAACTTAATTTTCCAGTTTGTCCCGATAACATTCAAATCGCCGGGACGCGAAAAGCCATCATTTTGCCGCAGATAAAAAACGTCGAGCGACAGATGTTTCGTCAAAGTTTTGGTAATGCCGAAACTGAACTGGTGGCGCGAAAATCGCTTTAGAATCGAATCGTAAAAAATCTCTTCGGTAACGAAAAACTTCGTGGCGGGAATAATTTTACTGATGTCTTTTTCAAACGTCAGCGACGGACGATAACGCCACGAATTTCGCGGTTGGCGCAGACGACGCTCGAACCCGCTGCGGTGTGAAAGCCTGAATTTTTTGAATGGAAAACGATAAGTCGCTCGCAGGTTTAATCGGTGTTCCGTCCGAAATCTGCCGCTCGCGTTACGCGCCGTAATGTTCGAGTAAGACGGCTGAAAAGCCCATGATTTATTCGGTTTATAAACGAAACCGACGGCAATTCGCCGGTCGTTCAGGCGCGTAATGTTTTTGCCGAAACGAAATGTTCCCGATAAAGTAAAATCGAATTGTCCGGTCATCGGAACGGTGATTTGCACGTCGTTCCATGATTGGTTATCATCCGCGTCGGCGGTTTGAGCGTGGTTAGACAAGAAGCCAAAACCGACGATTGCCAAAACAAAAAAGATTTTTCTCATTTTGCTAACCTCCGTTGAGTAATGAAAACGCCAATTTATTTGCTTGTGCGCGAATTTCCGGCATCGCCGTTGATTCCCCAAAAACGCCTTTCAAAGCCGTTCCGATGGTGAAAATTCGGGTGGAAATCGCGCCGTTTTTGTCAATCGTTCTGCCGTCGGGCGCGGCATCGAGTCCCATTTTCAGGCGGTCGGTGTTTATCAAATTTTTGGCGAACAGATTTTTGACGAGCGTTGATTCGATGCGTCGGAAATTGCTTTCCGAGCCGATGCAGTTAATTACCGCGTCCGCCGCCAGAGACTTTTCTACGCCGTCTTTGGAAAATTGAATATCGAATCGCCGGTCGCCAACGACGGCAATGTTTTTCAAACGACCTTTCAAAATTTGCAGTTGCCCGGCGGTCTGCATCTCCTCCACAATTTCCGCGCATTCGGGCGGCATTCGGTGGCGGGCGACGTTCCAGTAACGACTCAGATGCTGCATAAAAGAGCGTTTTTCTGCGTCGGGCAAATTCTGCCAAATTGCCGCCGTGTGCGGGCGCAAACTGTCCATCACGCCGCGCCAATTGCTGTTTTGCCGGTGGGCGGCGGCGATGTGGCGGCGCACGGTTTTGAGCAAATCGGTGATGCGCGTCAGCGGTTTCAAAT
>JAJAYR010000163.1 GCA_026786155.1 Pyrinomonadaceae bacterium | reverse complement strand
GGGAAAGCGAATGTAATGAGCGCATCCCTACGTCAGCAAAAGAACATTCCGACGCTGAAAGCGTCGAACAATCGCCCACCTATTTGTTGCTCGCCTTCAGCGAGCGGGCGGGTTCGTTGCATCTGACGAGAGCGATTCTCGCTGGGCTACAATGTTAGTCGCCGTTGGCGACAAGCACAAACGCAAAAATTCAGTTCTGCGTAAGGTGAGTGATTCAATTAAGATGTTTCTTCATTAACCATTTACCACTTACCATTTACCATTTTTATTTATTTCTCGCCTTTCTTAACTTCCGCCTGGCGGTCGTCGGCGAAAAGCAGCGGCGAAACTAGCGGGCGATAAGTTTCGCTGATTTTGATGTAAGCGTCCTGCCGCAGATTCGTCATAAATTTTTTGCGTTCTGCGGGCAGTTTTTCGTAAGTCATCGCTTTTCGCACTTCGGTTTCGTCGTAGAACGATTCGACGCTGGCTTTCGAGCGTTCGTCAACGCGGAAAATTTCAATGCCTTCTTCGGCTATCTCAATCGGTTCGGTGATGCCGCCGACTTTGACATCTTTCAGCGGTTCGGCAAAAATTTTATCTAAATCCTTGACGTTCAACGCTCCGGCTTTGCCTTTTGTTTCCTTGACATTTTCGCGGTCGGAGTTTTCTTCGGCGAGTTTGCCGAAATCCGCGCCGCCTCTGGCTTGCTGAACAAGTTGTTTGGCTTTTTCACGAACTGCTTCTTTATCGCGTCCGGCAAAATTTAGGAAAATTTCGCTGATGGTAATGGTTTCCGGTTTGGTAAATTTCGCTTTGTTGGCTTCGTAATACGCTTTGATTTCCTTCGCCGTCCAGCCCAAATAAAGTTTGGAATCAACTTCGCGGTTCAAAACTATTTCTCTGGTGATTTGCTTGCGCCACAAATTGCGGATGTCTTCCTGATTAACGCCGCTCGCTTCCATCGCTTTATACAGCGCGTCGAGCGTTTTGACGTTCTGCTGTTTCATAATTTCGAGAAACCGCTGGTTGATTTGCCCTTCGACTTCGGAATCAACACCGGCTTCTTTGCCTTTCTGCATCAGCAGTTCCTCGTTGACGATACCGGCGATAAGTTCGCCTTTTTTGCTTTCGATGGCGGCGCGGGCTTGGTCAGGCGTTTGCTTGCCTTCCTTGACGGTCGAATCAATCGCTTCGTTCATTTCGCGTTTAACCTGCGACAGCGTAATCACGCTGTCATTGACCTGTGCGACGACTTCATCAACGACTTTCGTTTCGCTTTCCTGCGCGAAAATCGCCAGACTCGAAACGGCTAAAATTGCAATTGTAAAAATTGCGGAGTTGATATATTTCATTTTTTACTCCTTAGAATGATAAAAACTTAATTGGGAATCTTAAACTTTATTGATTGTTTTGTGCAACTTGGGAATTTGATGCCGAAAAAACTATTCGCGTTTGTTCGCTTTTAAATTATAGAATAAACACCAGGTTTTTCTCCAAACCACTGCTGCGAACCAATGAAAAAACTTTGCCCGAACTGTCAAATCGTCAATTTTGCGAACGCCGTAGAATGCGTCCGCTGTCATTATCAACTGAACGAAACCGCCGTTTCGGAAATCGTCGGCGCGAAAAAGAAATCGTCAAAATCAAACATTCTGCGGCGGGCAATTATCTGCGTCGCGGTTTGTTTTTTAGCTGTTGCGGGCTTCTATCTTTCGATGGTTTTCACTTCGTCGCCGCTCAAGTCCGAAGAAAAACAACAGGTCAAAAACGCCGTCAAAATTTTAGAGGAAAAAGGTTTTTCCGGCGAAGTTTTTCTGTTAAAGTATCTGACGAATTATCGCGGCAACGACAATTGGCTGAACGCTTCGACCAAATTTGAAAACGCCTACGCCGCCACTAATTTTCCGTTCGAGATAATGACGATTTACCCGGAATTTTTCACTTTCACGGTGGACGACACCGAACGCGCCGCGATTTTGCTGCACGAAGCGCAGCATTTGAAAGGCGCGGACGAAAAGGAAGCCTACGAATTCGTCTGGCGCAATCGCCGGACGCTCGGCTGGACGAAGGAAAATTACAATCATTCCGTCATCTGGCTCAACGTCAGAAAGCAGACGCAGGAATTTGCGCCGAACTTGTTCGTCTGCGATTGGAACGAAGCCCGCGACTGCACCGAATAAACTCGATGTTGAAACCTTTCATTAACGGGTGGTTCTAATCCTTTAATGAACTGAGCATAATTAAATATGTATTCAAGCAAGATGTCATCATTCGGAATAGATGACAGATGAAAGATAATAGATGAGAGATTCGGACGGCGGTTTTATCTCTCAGCTATCAGCTATTATCTTTCATCTATTCCGAATCGTTTTTCAACTACGCTCGCTCTTCAGGTAAATATTAAATTCCTCATCAAAAAACATTTCGGTCTCCACCACTAAACACGGCATTTTGAAATCTAAATTTTTAAGTTTAACGGCGTCTTTGGCGGTCGTCAGAAAAATTTCCGCGCCGTCCTTTCGCGCTTTTTCCGTCAAATCGGCGATGTCCCGCGCCGTGTAGAAATGATGGTCGGGAAAAGCTCGCGTCGAAATTAAATCAAAATTTTCCTGCCGCAATTGGTCGAAAAAATTGTTCGGATTTCCCAGAGCGCAGAAAGCAAGACAGCGGTCGGCGGTCGGCGGTCGGCGGTCGGCAGACAGTGG
>JAJAYR010000162.1 GCA_026786155.1 Pyrinomonadaceae bacterium | reverse complement strand
GCGTAACATCAGTTAAATAAATGCCGGAGCAGAAACAGATCGTCAAGATAAATTCCCGAAAATTTGACGGCACAATTCATCGCACTTGGAATGCCGAATTGCTTGAGCAAACAGATTCCCTTCTGACATTCGTCGGCGAATTTGAAAAAGAGGTCGAACACTCCCATCTCGGCGTTATCAGACACGGCACAATTTCTTATGAATTTTACTGGCTGGAACGCGGTTATAATGTTTTTCGATTTCACGAACCGGAAGGTGGTTTGCGAAACTTTTACTGCAACTTGAATTTGCCGCCGAAGTTCGAGAACGGTGTTTTGGATTACGTTGATTTGGACGTTGACGTTTTGGTTTGGAAAGATTTTTCACATCAGATTTTGGATTTGGACGAATTTGAACAGAACGCCGAGATTTTCGGTTATTCGCCGACGCTGCGGAGCGAAGTTGATAAAAACTTGAAAGAACTCTTGTCTCTGATGACGGAAAAATCTTTTCCCTTTGATTATAAAGTTTGAATATCGCCCTTGGAAAAATTGATTTGACGGACGCGCTGGCGGTTTGGCGCAGGAATTCGCGCGTTTATCTGCGGCTTTGGAAAACCGAACTGGTCGCGCCGATTATCGAGCCGATTTTCACATTTTTCGCGTTCGGGTTCGGAGTCGGCGCGTTGGTTTCGGCGCAGGTCGAAGGTCTGAGTTATCTTTCGTTCGTCGGCGCGGGCGTGCTGGCGTTCACGGTTTTGATGCGGACGGTTTTCGAGATGACTTACGGCGCGTATTTCCGAATGGTTTATCAATCAACTTACGACGCGATTTTAGCCACGCCGGTCAACGCCGAATCGCTGGCTTTCGGCGAAATTCTCTGGGCGACAACTAAAGGCGCGATTGATTGTTTATTTATCTTGCCGCTCATCGTCGTTTTCGGTTCGGCGACTTCCTTGCTGACACCGCTGGCGATTATTCCGCTCATTTTCGGCTGTCTCTATTTGGGCGCGTTGGGTTTGGCGATAACGGCGAAAGTTCACGAAATTGATTATTTCAACATCTTTTTCGCGCTGTTTTTCTCGACGCTTTTTATTTGCGGCGCGTGGTTTCCCATTGAAAATTTACCGGCTTGGCTGCAAGTCGTCGCTTACGTTTTGCCGACGACCGCCGTCATTGATTTGACCCGCGCCTGTTTGAACGGATTATTTTCAACCAGACACATTTACGAGGCGATTTATCTTTTAATCGTTTCATTGCTGCTGCTCGAATGGGCTTTGCGAAGCGTCAGAAAACGAATGGTCATTTAATTTCTCCGTATTTTTTTCTCAATTATGCGGAACAAATGACTTATAATCGCGTTTGCAAATCAAATTTACAAAAGGCGGAACGAAATTATGAAAAAGACGATTCTCGTTTTATTTTTTTTGACGGCAAACTTTTCGGTTTTGTCGGCACAAACCAATCAACCGGCTCGAACCGATAATCAATCGAATTATTATCCGCAGACCGACCCGCTGCAAACCATCTCGCAGGAAATCACGAAAATTTCCAAGTCGGTGCAAAATTTGAACGGCAGTATCAAAGAACTACTGGAAAAATTGGCGGGCGGCAAAGGAATGCAGTTGACCGCGAGACAGCAGAAACTGCTTTTGGGTTACGAAATTTTGAATCGCGCCGAACAGCGTCTGGAAATCTTGCAGAAATTTCAAATCGAATTGACGCAAAAAGACGGCGAGCTTAAAACTCGTCTGGCGCAAATCGAAGAAGCGTTACTGCCCGGCAGCATTGAGCGCAACACGGCTTTTATCGGCACGACCAAAGGCGATGAACTGCGCGAAACTCGCAAACGCGCTTTGGAAACCGAACGTCGCAGTTTGCAAACGCTCTCCGCTCAAATCAGCCGCCATATCCAGCAGAACGGCAGCGAATTACAGCAAGCCGAAAATTTCGTCTCGACTCTGCGCCGAAAAATTCTGCCGCCAATCGAGATCGAAATTTCCGATTTGTAACATTATCGTTTCGTTGGCACAACTCGATTTTTCCGTTAAACTTAACATCTATGCAGCCCGAACAAAAACCTTTGACCAAACTCGAATTGCTGAAAGAAAAATCCCGTTTGGCGGAACAAGGCGGCGGCGCGAGCCGTCTGGAAAAACAACGCGCCAACGGCAAAATGACCGCCCGCGAACGCCTCGAATTTCTTTTAGACGAAAATTCGTTTGAAGAATTCGACAAATTCGTCGTCCATCGTTCGTCCGATTTCGATTTGGACAAACAAAAATATCCGGGCGACGGCGTAATCACCGGACACGGTTTGATTGACGGGCGCGAAGTTTTCGTTTTCGCGCAGGATTTTACCGTTTTCGGCGGCTCTCTGTCGGAAACGCACGCGCAGAAAATCTGTAAAATAATGGATTTGGCGATGAAAACGGGTGCGCCGGTCATCGGTCTGAACGATTCGGGCGGCGCACGGATTCAGGAAGGCGTTGTTTCATTGGGCGGTTACGCCGATATTTTCCTGCGAAACACGCTGGCGAGCGGCGTTGTTCCGCAAATTTCCTGCATTATGGGACCGTGCGCGGGCGGTGCGGTTTATTCACCGGCGATTACGGATTTTAACGTGATGGTCAAAAACACTTCGTATATGTTCATAACGGGTACAGATTTCATCAAAACCGTGACGCACTAGTAAGATACCAAAGAAGAAATAGGCGGCGCTATGACGCACAATCAAAAATCCGGCGTGGCGCATTTTGCCGCTGACGACGACGAACAT
>JAJAYR010000161.1 GCA_026786155.1 Pyrinomonadaceae bacterium | reverse complement strand
TTTAATAATTAGTTGTATGATCTACTTCATTCTGGCCAATTTCGTGTTGCGTGTGCCGCTTTGCCGCAAGGGTTTTTACTTTCAAGTGTCTACTCTCGACTCTCGACTAGAGAAGTTTATCAGGTGTCAGCGGCAAATTTCTGATGCGTTTGCCGGTCGCGTTAAAAACCGCGTTGGCAACTGCCGCCGCGACACCAGTAATGCCGATTTCGCCGACACCACGCGCTCCGATTGGCGAAATATGCCGGTCGGGTTTGCCGATGAAATGCACGTCAATCAGCGGCACGTCTAAATTAACGGGAACGTGATAATCGCCGAGATGCCGCGTAACCGGATTTGCCCGGCGTTTGTCATAAGCGGTTTCTTCCATCAAGGCTTGACCGAGACCGTAAATCACGCCGCCGATAACCTGTGAACGCGCCGTTTTTTCGTTCATGATCCGCCCGATGTCCTGCACACTCGTAAAACGCGAAACGCGAATCGTGCCTAAATCTTCGTCAACCAAAACTTCGGCGAACTGCGCTCCGAACGAGTGAAACGAGTATTTTTTGTTGTCGGAATTTTCCTCTTTGGCAAACGGCGCGGTCGAGCAAGGTGCTTGATTGCCGCCCAAACCGCCGCCGGAAGCGGGCATCGCCGTCGCGCAGGCTTCCATCATTACTTTGTTATTGCGCTTCATAATGTCGGTGTAAGAATCCGTTTTCGAGGCATCGTCTTTGACGAAAAATTTGGCGTTGACGAATTCGATTTCTTCCGGTCGTCTGCCGCTCAATTTCGATTTTCCGTCGGCAATCGCCATTTGCATCATATCTTTGCGAAGCATTTCGCCCGCCGCCAAAATTGCCGGATTGACGCTCGCCGCCGTCTGCGAACCGCCGGAAACGGGCGCGGCGGGCAAACTCGAATCGCCGATTTCAACCGAAATCCGCTCGACCGGAACGCCAAGCGCGTCAGCCGCGGTTTGCGCCATAATCGTATAAGTTCCCGTGCCGAGGTCCTGCGTCGCACTGAAAACTTTGACCGAACCGTCAGCCAGCATCTGAATTTTCGCCGACGCGGAAGAACGTCCCGCCGGATACGTCGCCGTTGCCATTCCCATTCCGACGAGATATTTGCCGCGCCGATTCATTCGCGGCTCCATTTTGCGGTTTGCCCAGCCGATTTTTTCCGCGCCGATGCGGTAACATTCCAATAAATTCTCTTCTGAAAACGGTAATTTTTCCGAAACATTCATCGAAGTGTGATTGAGAATGCGAAGCTGAAGCGGGTCAATTTTCAGTTCAAACGCGAGTTCGTCCATCGCCGATTCGAGCGCGAAAGTCCCCGGCGTTTCGCCCGGCGCACGCATAAAAGTCGGCGTTCCGATGTTCAGACGCGCCACTTTGTAGGTAACTTCGCGCATCGGTGAACTGTATAAAACATTCGTCTGTTTGCCCGAAGGCTCGAAAAAATCGGAGAGATTCGTGTAAGTATCACTGTGATGACGCATCGCCGTCAGCTTGCCCGATTTGTCAGCCGCGAGCGCGATTTTCTGAATCGTTTGTCCGCGCCGCCCGACGTTCGTCACCATCATTTGCCGCGTCAGAGCGAATTTTACGGGGCGTTTTATTTCCTTCGCCGCCATCGCCGTCAATAAGATATTCGCCCATTGCCCGCCTTTGCAGCCGAAACCGCCGCCGACAAACGGCGACATCACTTTTACATTATCGGGTTTCAAACTGAAGAAAAATGCCGCCACGCCCTGCACGCCTTTTACGCCCTGCGTCGCGTCGTAAAGCAGCAATTTATCGTCCGCTTCCCAAACGGCAACCGTCGCGTGCGGCTCCATCGGATGATGATTTTCGTTGGAAGTCGTGTAGGTTTGCTCGATTTTAACCGGCGCGGCGTTTATCAAACTCGCCGCTTTGCCTTCATTGATTTGAACTTTTTCGCCGAACATCTGTTGCGGTTTGAAACCTGTCGGCAATTCTTTTTCGAGTTCGATGGCAGCCGTTTCTTGCTTGTAGGAAACTTTCACCAACCCGGCGGCGGCTCGCGCCTGTTCGTAAGTTTCGGCGACGACCAGCGCAATATACTGCCCGAAATAATGAACTTTGTTGTCCTGCAACGGCACTAAATTTTCGCCGAGTAACCCGCCAACCATAAAAAGTTCCATCGGATTATTCAAAGGTTTCAAACGCATCGAGTTTTCGTGCGTCAAAATTTTTATCACACCGCCGGATTTTTCCGCCGCGCCCGCGTCAATCGCCGTAATCGCGCCTTTGCCAATCGTCGAGCGCACCGGAAAAGCATACGCCATCTGATTTTGATTAAACTCGGCGGCATATTTCGCCTGTCCCGTAACTTTTAAGCGTCCGTCAATGCGGCTTATCGGTTTGCCCGTTACATCATTTGTCTTTTGCATATTTTTATCTCGCCTGTTCAATTTAATTTCGTCTAAAGTAGCCAATGCCGATTACAAATTCTTTGCGGCTGTGCCGCTTCGATGTGCGGAAAGGCTGTGCGCCTTTCCGTCCGGTTTGCAATTAATTACTGAGGCTGCGCCTCACAGCAGGCGGCATAGCCGCAGAAATCAAAGAGGCGCGACGACGGAAAGGCATAGCCTTTCCGCATATCGGGCGGCGAAGCCGCAACCGGCAATTTAATTAGAGTAATTTGTCGGGCGTTATCGGCAATTCCCGGATACGTTTGCCGGTCGCGTTAAAAACCGCGTTGGCGATTGCCGCCGCCACGCCGACGATGCCGACTTCGCCGATGCCTTTGACACCCAATTTGTTGGGAATCTTGTCGTCTTCATTGATAAAAATCGTTTCCATCGCGCCGATGTCGAGATTTGAGGGAACGTGATAATCGGCGAACGAGCGCGTCACGAAATTTCCCCGGCGCGGGTCAAGCGTTGATTCTTCCGTCAAAGCCATTCCAATTCCCCAGATGCCGCCGCCGATGATTTGCGAATGCGCCGTTTTCGGATTCAGGATTTTCCCCGCGCCCGTCGCCGCTAAAAAACGATTGACTCTGACCATTCCAGTCGCGTCGTTCACCCGAACTTCCGCGAAATTGGCGTTAAAACTGTGCGCTGAAAATTTGTCTGCGTCAGTCGGCGGTTTCGCGTCAACTCTGGTTTGAAATTCGCTGGTGTTTTCGGAAATCATCAATTGCGCGGCAGTCGGACGGACGAAAAACTGCTTGCCCGATTTGGCGATTAATTCGTCGGTGATTTTCTCGCAAGCATCGTTGACGGCATTGGCGAAACTTGCCGCGCCGACTGAACCGACCGAACCGGCGGCGGGCGGCAAAGCCGAATCACCGATTTTCACGCCGATTTTATTCATCGGCAAACCGAGCGCGTCCGCCGCTGTCTGCGCGAGAATCGTGTGCGTTCCCGTTCCCAAATCCGAAGCGGCAAGTTCAATGCTCGCATTAATATCGCTGCCGTTTCTGGTTAATTTGACAATCGCCGAAGTATTGCGCTGCCGCGCCGGATAAGTTCCGCAAGCCACACCGTAACCGATTAAATAATTTCCTTGTCTATTTGAGCGCGGCTCTAATTTACGTTTTTCCCAGCCGAAAGCTTTCGCGCCTTCCTTCAAACATTCGACGGTTTTGCGCGACGACCACGGCTTGCCGCTCGAAGGGTCTTTTGCCGGTTCGTTTTTCAAACGAAACTCAATCGGGTCAATTTTCAATTGGTAAGCGAGTTCGTCCATCGCCGATTCGAGCGCGAAACTGCCCGTAGATTTTCCCGGACCGCGCGTGTAAGTCGGCAGAATAATGTTCATCGGCACGACGCGGTAGGAAATCAGCGAATTCGGCACGTCATACATAACTTTTGAGCAGTCGCCGCACGGCTCGATATATTCGCCCGTCGTCGCCGTGTGCGTCGTCGTTTCGTGAGCGAGCGCAGTGAGTTTGCCATCTTTCGTCGCCGCGAGACGCAGATGCTGGCGATTTCTTTGCCGCAAACCGACCGAATTAAACATCTGCTGCCGCGTGAGCGCGAGTTTGACCGGACGATTAACCGCTTTCGCGGCGACGGCGGTCAAAATCAGATTCGCCCATTGCCCGCCCTTCGAGCCGAAACCGCCGCCGATGTGCGGCGTAATGATGCGGACGTTTTCCGGTTTGAGATTCAGCGTCGCCGCCGCCGCCGTCTGTGCGCCGTTGACGATTTGCGAACCGTTGTAAAGCGTCAGTTTTTCGCCTTCCCAAACGGCAATCGTCGCGTGCGGCTCCATCGGCTGATGATGTTCAATCGGTGTATCGTAAATCTCGTCAACCTTAAACTCGGCATTTTGAAAAGCCGCTTCGACATCGCCGCGCACCGCGTCGGCTTTGTCTTTTTCCTTCGACATCACAGCTTCTTTTTCGTGCTTTTCAAAATCAACTTTCGCGTCGGTTTTCTGATAATTGACTTTGACCAAACGCGCCGCGTAACGCGCCTGTTCAAAGGTTTCGGCGACGACCACGCCGATATGCTGCCCGTGAAATTCGATATTCGGACTCTGAAGCAGCGCACCGCCGCGAATGCCGCCTTTTTCATTCAGTTTCGGCGCGTTTTTATGCGTGATAACGGCTAACACTCCCGCCGCTTTTTCCGCCGCGCCCGTGTCAATATCGAGAATTTTACCCGCCGCAATCGCGCTCTTAAAAATAACCGCGTGAGCCGTGTTCTTAATCGCGTAATCGGTAGCGTAAGCCGCCGTTCCCGTAACTTTTAATAAACCGTCAATGCGGCTGACGGCTTCACCGACCATTTTTTTTCGATTACTCATTATTAAAAATCCCTTGAAATTTCCTTGCCGATTATAAGTTTGGCGGCTCTGCCGCCCGATATGCGGAAAGGCTCTGCCTTTCCATCAAGGCAATAAATTAGTGAGGCTGCGCCTCACGCTTTGCCGCCGTTCATCGCCTGCATCAACGCTCTGGCAATCGCCCGTCTGCCGAGTTCGACTTTAAATTTATTATATTCGAGCGGTTTCGCCGTTTTCATTTCCATTTCCGCCGCGAGTTTGAAATTGACTTCCGTCGCCGCTTTGCCTTTCAAAAATTTTTCGGCTTCCAAAGCCCGCCACGGTTTATGCGCCACGCCGCCGAGCGCGAGGCGGACGTTTTCAATCACATTGCCTTTAGTTTCGAGTGCCGCCGCCACCGAAACTAAAGCGAAGGCGTAACTCGCCCGTTCGCGGACTTTCAGATAATAAGATTTGTCCGCGAAATTATTTTTCGGCAGTTCGATTGAAGTAATCAACTCGCCGTGATTCAAATTGTTGTCCTTTTCCGGCGCGTCGCCCGGCAAACGATGATAATCGGCGAACGCAATCGTGCGCTCGGTGCCGTCTTTGGTTTGCACTTTAACCGTCGCCTCCAATGCGGCGAGCGCGACCGCCATATCGCCCGGATAAGTCGCCACGCATTTTTCCGACCAGCCGAAAATCGCGTGATTGCGGTTCACGCCGTCCAACGCGCCGCAGCCCGTTCCCGGAGTCCGTTTGTTGCACGGCATCGCCACATCGTAAAAATAAGAACAGCGCGTTCGCTGATTCAAATTGCCGCCGTTCGTCGCCATATTGCGAATCTGCCCGCTGGCGCTCGCCAAAATCGCTTGCGTCAAAAGCGGATAATTCTGTCGAATTAAAGGGTGGTTCGCCGTGTCGGTATTTTTCGCCGTCGCGCCGATGGAAACACCGCCGTTCGCCGCTTTGATTTGCGCGAAATTTAATTTCGTTACGTCAACCAGTTCCGTCGGTCTTTCGACATCTTCCTTCATCAAATCCAGCAGGTTCGTGCCGCCCGCCAGAAATTTTGCGCTGGTCGTCGCCGAAACTGTGCTGACGGCATTCATCGCGTCGCTCGCTCTCGTATATTTAAACGGTCTCATTGTTTCGCGTCCTCCGATACTGAATTTTCAAAAAGCGCGGTTTCGGTTTCGCCCGCGAACTGCCATTTCTGCGCCACATCTTTGCCGGTATGAACTTCTCTAATCGCATCAACGATATTCGGATACGCGCCGCAGCGACAGAGGTTTCCAGACATTCGTTCACGTATTTCATCGTCGGAAAGCTGAATCGAACGCGCCTTGCCGCGCACGTCCACCGTTACGTAACTTGCCTCGCCGTTTTTCGCTTCGTTCATCAACGCGACCGCCGAACAAATTTGCCCCGGTGTGCAGTAACCGCATTGAAAACCGTCGTGTTTGATAAACGCCGTCTGCATCGGATGCAGTTCGTCGCCTTTGGCTAAACCTTCAATCGTCGTAACCTGTTTGCCTTCGCAACTGGCGGTCAAAGTCAGACACGACAACACGCGCCGACCGTCAACAATCACCGTGCAAGCCCCGCATTGCCCGTGGTCGCAGCCTTTTTTCGAGCCGGTCAAATTTAATTTTTCGCGCAGTGCGTCGAGCAAAGTCATCCGTGAATCAACATTGAGCGATTTTTCCGCGCCGTTGATTTTCATTGCGACTTTCACGCCGTTCTCAACCTGCACGGGCGCGAAAACCGCATCTGCGGGTATTTCCAGATTGGCGAAAACTTGTTCGGGCGATAGTAAATTCAACGCCAACGCGCCCAACCCCAACGCCGTTGCCTGTCCCAAAAACTTTCGCCGCGCTTCGCCGATTTCCGATAATTCCGGTAAATCTTCGAGCAAAGCCGTTTCGTCAGCCGTCAATTCGACCGCGTTTAATTCGTCAAAATCTTCCGCCATATCGCCTCCTTGATAAGTTGAAAATTTGATTTTCAATTTACAAATTCTCTTTTCAACCGTTCACAATTAAAATAAATGTCTGTAAATTTAATTTATCACATCGTCAAATGTTGTCAAAAAAAATTTATAAATTCGGGTCGTGATAAATAATGCAGACTAATTTAATCGGAATAATTTTATTAGCGGCGGGCGCGTCCCGCCGGTTGGGAACGGCAAAACAACTGCTCGAATTTCAAAACCAAACTTTGCTGCGCCGAAGCGCGGAAATCGCTCTGCAAGTTTCCGGCAAAGTCGTCGTCACGCTCGGCGCACAAAGTGAAATGTTGAGAAAAGAAATCGTGGATTTGTCCGTCGAAATCGTGGAAAATAAAGATTGGGAAGCGGGAATGGGCGGATCGGTCAAAATTGGTTTGGAGAAATTGCTTGCAACGAATCGAGATTTGCGCGGCGTGATAATTATGGTTTGCGACCAGCCTTTTGTGAACGGTGATTTGCTGAAAAAAATCGTCGCCAAATATGAAGCAACAAATTCGCCGATTGTTGCCAGCCAATACGAAAACACGCTTGGCGTTCCCGCGCTTTTTTCCGCGAAACTTTTCGCCGAACTGCTTGCGCTCGAACATTTTCAAGGCGCGAAACAGTTGATTAAAAAGCATCTGACCGAAACCGTTTCCGTTTCATTTCCCGGAGGCGCGTTTGATATTGACACGCCGAGAGATTACGAAAATTTGCTGAAAAAATTTTACTAACTCACCTTACGCGATTTTAGTTTTTGTCGCCGAAGGCGACCAACATTATAGCGTAGGGAAAGCGAATGTAATGAGCGCATCCCGACGTCAGCAAAAGAACATTCCGACGC
>JAJAYR010000160.1 GCA_026786155.1 Pyrinomonadaceae bacterium | reverse complement strand
ATAACACTTTGGGCGCAATCGCCGTGCAAGCGTCGGTTGCCGAAAGGAAAAATAAAGGCAATGCCGACAAACTTCTTCAAGAAGGTTTGGAGTTTTTGAAAAAGGCTTCGGAATCTGCGCCGGACGACGCGAATGCGCGATTTAATTACGCCTTCGCGCTTTTCCTGAATAATAATTATAAAGAATCAGCCGATTATCTGCGTCCGGTTTTGGCGACGAATTCACGCGACGGCGAAGCATATTTTTTGTTGGCAAAGGCTCTGGAAAAAACGAATGATGCGACTGCCGCCGATTTTGACAATCAAGCCAGAAGATTTTTAACCGCTAATAATCGTTACGCGAAACTCGAAAGCGATTGGAAAACATCGCGGGTTGATGAAATAAATCTGCGCGTCGAGCAGCCCGTAAGAAAAGATTTCGTCAGCGTCGTGCTAATCAAAAAACAGGCGACCCCGACGACCGCGCCGGTCAGCGAAACCGAAACTTTACTGGCGCAGGCGCGAACGCTTTACGCAGGCGGCAGCGACGATGACGCGATGGCGGTTTTGCGAAAAATTCTGGCGAGCGAGCCGATGAGCGCGGAAGCGTATCTGCTGCTCGGCAACATTCATCTCCGGCGCGGCGATTTGGAACAAGCCGTCAGCAGTCTGAAAACCGCTTTGTTTTGGGATAATAAATTGATTATGGCGCACGTCGGGCTGGGAAAAATTTATCTCCAGCGCGGCGATTGTTTGCAGGCGAAAAACTACATGATGTCGGCTTTGACGGTTGATGCCGAGAGTCAGGACGCGCTCGGTTTGCAGCGACAAGTCGAACGATGTTCCAAATAGTGTAACCTGCTGTTCAAAATTCGGGATGCAAAAATCAAATTCTCAAAGAATTCTAAATTGAACCGCAACTTTGAAATTTGCTTTCGTCTATATTCCATAAGGTTTTTGAACTTGGAAAAGTTCACTTTGAAAATTTGCTCCCGCCTTTGGCACGGTATGTGCTAATACAGAAAGCGGCTAGCTTGCTAAAAATAAACTCTTTAACAAGACCCCGCCGCCAACACTTCTCCGAGCGCAGTTTGCTATTGCGCTTGACCACCTTCCGAGCGTTCCTTCAGTTTGCCTTCCTAATTATGAGCCTGACCAGAAATGGTTAGGCTCTCCTGCTTTTAAAGCCTTTTTCCGTTTAATTCAAAAAAATCAAGTCTTTCGTTCAAGATGAAGTAATTATTACTAAATTGTGAGCGACGAGTTCCAATTTGACTGAACAAAAGCATTAGCGACGGCGATATGACAAAATTCGTCAACTGTCTGTGACAAATTTTGCATATCCGTTCAAGTTGACCGTTCAGCCTGAACGAAAGTCTCTCAAATTGAAATAAAGCCGCGAGTTTTTTGAAGCGCCGCTTTTTTGCTAAACTGTTCGTTATGAAGTTTTCGTTCTCAAAAGTGAAATTTCCGTCTTTAGTCAACTCACTTTTAGCCATCGCGTCGGCGATTCTGCTGACACTCGCTTTTCCGAATTTCGATTTATGGTTGCTGGCGTGGTTTGCGCTCGTGCCTTTGTTTTTTGCGATTGAGCGCGAAAAAGAATCAATCGTCAAATCCTTCGCGCTCGGCTGGATTTTCGGAACTTTATTTTTTGCCGGTTCGTGCTGGTGGCTGACGTTTTCGTTTATCACTTACGGCGGCATTCCAACGCCAATCGCTTATTTTTTGCTTTTGATAATCTGTGCAATGGTCGGAGTTTTTCCGGCGGTTTTCGGGGCGGTTTTTTCAATCGTTCTAAGGCGTTTCGGAATTTACGGCGTGTTATCCGCGCCCGTTTTATGGACGGCGATGGAATTTTTGCGGGCTAATTTGACGGATAACAGTTGGAACGCGATTGGTTATTCGCAAGCCTTCGCCAGTCATCTGATTCAAACGGCACAGATTGGCGGCGTGTATTTGGTCGGCTTTTGGATTGTCATTTTCAATTCGATTATTGCGATTAATTGTTTTAGCCTTTTTCGCGTTTTCCCGACGAAGAACTTTCCGCGCACAAATTCAGATTTGAATAAACGCATCGTGTATTTATCTTTGCTGATTTCATTATTTACGATTCCTTTTATGCTTTTTGCTAACTCCGATTTTGCGGATAATTCAGACAAAAAAGTTGAAAGCATCATTGTCGTTGTTCAAGCAAATGTCCCGATGAGCGGTTTGAACGAAGAAAAATGGTTGAAACTTCGCGCTCGGCACGTCGAACTCGCCGAAGACGCTTTGCAAAAACTCGAAGGACAAAGGACAAATGACGAAGGACAAACAACAACCGTCATTTTCCCCGAATCGCCGATGAATTTTACTTACGGCGAAGACGCGGAGTTTCGCACGTTTATCGGCGATTTCGCCCGCAAGCATAACGCCTTCGTTTTATTCAATTCCGCCGAACCGAATCCGAACGGCGAAAACTATTTCAATTCGGCGATAATGATAAATCCGCAGGGCGCGAAAATCGGGCAGTATGATAAAATTCATCTCGTTCCGTTTGGAGAATTCGCCCCCGTCCCGTCGCCGATAAAGCCGCTGATTCCGACGCTGGTCGGCAGTTTTCAGCCGGGTGAAAATTACAATCTGTTTCCAATCGGCGACGCGCAGGCGGGAATTATGATTTGCTACGAATCGCACTTTCCGTCGCTGTCGCGCGAATTTGCCAAACGCGGCGCGGACGTTTTGATTGAAATGACGAACGACGGCTACTTGGGAAACACCGGAGTTTTGCGGCAGCATTTGGCGGGCGCGATTTTCCGCGCCGTCGAAACGAATCGTCCGGTGTTACGGGCGACAAACGTCGGCATAACGGCTTACATCAACGAGCGCGGCGAAGTGTCGGACGCGGCGGATGTT
>JAJAYR010000159.1 GCA_026786155.1 Pyrinomonadaceae bacterium | reverse complement strand
ATGCGCGTGTTCGCCTCCGGCATTTCGCGCCTGAGACGCGCCTGCGCCCGCTGCGTTTCGCTCGCGGCAAGCGCGGCTTCAATGACCAGCAATAAATCCTTCGTCTGAAACGGTTTGGTCAAATAAGAATACGCGCCTTTTTTGACCATCTCGACCGCGTTTTCGACCGAGCCGAACGCGGTGATGACGAGAACGGGCGTTTCGGCGCGAATTTGGCGAACTTTCGTTAGCAGTTCGTCGCCTTTTATTTCCGGCATCCGCACGTCGGTTACGACCAAATCAATCATTCGGCTTTCGTCGGAAATTTTGGCGAGCGCGAGCCGACCGTTGGCGACGGAGACGATTTCGTATCCGGCGTCGCCCAAAATTTCTTCGAGCAGTTCGCGCATATCCGTATCGTCTTCGGCAATTAAAATTCGTTCGTTCATTTTTGATTAATTCTCGGTAGAAATACTGTAAAAACCGCGCCGCCGCCCGCATTATTGGCGGCTTCGATGCGTCCGCCGTGTTCTTCGACAATGCGGCTGGAAACCGCCAAACCCAAACCCGTGCCTTACCCGATGTCTTTGGTCGTAAAAAACGGGTCGAAAATTTTATCGAGATTTTCGGGCGCGATGCCGCCGCCGGTGTCGGAAATTTTCAACGCGACAAAATCGTTTTCCGCCGTTTCGCAAGCGACGCGCAAAACGCCCGCGCCGTTCATCTCCTGGACGGCGTTCTGGAAGATATTCGTTAAAACCTGCGTCATAAAATCGCGGTCAGCCGAAATAGTGAAATCGCACGTCGGGCTAAAATCAATTTCAATTTGCCCTTTTTCCGATTGGTTTTCAAACGATTCGAGCGCGGATTTTATCAAATCTTCAAGCGGCACGGGCGCGAAATCCAGATTAAAGGGTCGCGCCATATTTAATAATTGCCGGATGATGCGCGTAATCCGCGCGGCTTGCGAGCGGATAATTTGCAGATTGCGTTCCAGTTTTTCCGGCGGCGAGTCCGGCTTGTTTAAGATTTGTTCGGCGCGGGCATCAATGACGTTCAGAGGCGCGCCGAGTTCGTGCGCGATGCCCGCCGCCAGTCTGCCGACCGTCGCCAGCCGCTCGCCGTGGCGCAATTGTTTTTCCAGATTCAGACGATTTTCCGCTTCAGCGTCCGCCGCGCGTCGCTGCTCTGCCAGATTGTCCGCCATCCGGTTAAATTCCGTTGCCAGCCGAGCCAATTCGTCGCCCGTGCCGGAATCTTTGACGCGATAATCAAACCGTCCGCGCCCCAGAGCCTGCGCCGCTTCGAGCAAATCGCGCACGGGACGCAAAAGACTGCGCCGCAAAACGACATAGACGACGAGAAAAATCGTCGCCAAGAGCAGCAGCGTCGTCGCCAGTTGGTTGAGCCGCGCCCCAGCAATGTCGTCTTCGATTAAAGCAAGCGGTTTGACGATTTCGAGTGCGCCGCTTTTTTGCGCGTCGAAACGAACGGGTAAAATAACGGTCAAAAACTTTCGATTTTTAATCGTGCGGACGACTTCGACCGCTGCGCCCGTTTGCAAAACCGTGGCGAGTTCGGGCGGCTGGCGTAAATCGGCGGCGGTCAGCGGCTGCGAAAGCGCAAGCAGATTTGCATTTTCGTCGAAAATCAACACGCCGTAGACGTGCGAATTTTCGCGGAGACGGTCAATCAATCGCTGCGCTTCGACAACGCGCCCGTTTTGATAATTTTCTTCGAGCGCGATTTGCAGCGTTACCGCGTGCGCCCGCAGTTCGTCGCGCAGTGCCGTTTCAAGCGCGGCTTCGCGCTCCCGCAAACTCAAAATGCTGCCGACGAGCATCACCGCGCCGACCGCCAGCGTGAGCAGTAAAACCAATTTTGTATTGATGCTCATCAGTTAGGTTTTATTGCGCTTGTGGCGTTAAAACTCACGACTGTAGAAATTCGCCACGTTTGCTCCGTCATCCTAAATCTTTCCATCTTTTTTTCAAAAATGCCGAGTCTTTTATTTTCCTCGCCTTTCCTTAAGTTTCATCGGCATTTCCGCGCCGCACTCGACCGCCTTTTGTTTCACTTGACGTTCCGGCACTCGCCTTGCAAT
Organism: Pyrinomonadaceae bacterium; assembly: GCA_026786155.1. Lineage (GTDB taxonomy): Bacteria > Acidobacteriota > Blastocatellia > Pyrinomonadales > Pyrinomonadaceae. The sequence continues at coordinate 2,214 of JAJAYR010000159.1, read as the reverse complement.
TATGCTTTGCACAAATCGCGCCGCCAGAGAACGAGCGCGAAAAACTTTTAAGAAGGACGAGAAAAACAATGAAAAATATATTGATGCAAAAAGCGTTTAGTTTTTTAGGACAGCGGCTGCTCGCGTTTATCACGCAGCGGTTGAACGGCAAACCGCAGGTTGCCGGAATGGAAAAGCATAAAAAATTATCATTTGAACAGAAATATCTGCCGAAGGTTTCGCAGTTCTTAAAAAATCGTTTCCGGCAGACGACCCGGACGAAACGCTGGAGCTAATGATTTTACAACACCGGGCTGGCGATTAAAATTTCGGCGGAAAAAAGCCGAAACGCCGCCGGTTCGATATTACACGCAAAACGCTCAACGAGGACGAGCCAAAGGAGAAACTATATGATGAACAGATTTTTTCGACGAGGTGCTAACGAATATCGCCGACAAATCAGCTTAAAAGATTTGTTCGCGCGGCAAACCGAACGTCTGAAAACGATTATCGAATCATCCGATTGGAAAAATCCAATCGCGTCATCCGCCGAAAGCGAAGTTTTGACGGCGCGTTTACTGCTTCTGCTTGCGCCGCTTATTGAAATCGCCTGGGCGGACGGAAAAATTACGCGCCGCGAATCGGACGCGATTCTCGAAGTCGCCGCCAAATACGGGCTGGCTGACAACCAGACGGAATACAGCGAACTGCTGAATAAATTAACTGCGCGTCCGATACCGCAAATCGTCGAGCGAATGTGGCAGGATTTTTACTATTTCTTTGAAGGTTTGTCAGAACCGGAGCGGGAAGAAGTGAAGTTTTGTGTGCGAGTGCAGGCGCAGTTTGTCGCTGAACAAAGCTCCAATAATCTAATAACTTTTTTGCGCGGCGAGCGAGTTTCCCAGACGGAGCGGAAATTTTTGAATATAATTTTCGAGCAGATGGAAAACGCGCACACCGCGGCGCAATCGCTGGAAGATGAGCGAAAAGCGATTCAGACGGCGGAAAGCAATGCGAGTGAAATGAGCGAAATCACCGTGGCAGCCGACAATTACTACGGCAGAGCCGATTTCGACGAAACGCTCGACGATTACTCGAAACTCATTCCGCTCGTTCCGCTCGTCAAAACGGCTTGGGCGGAAGGCAGAGTGACAAAACGCGAACGACATCTCGTTTTCGAGGCGGCGAATCGTTTCGGTATCAAAGAAGGAACACCCGCGCACCGGCGGCTCGGCGAGTGGCTCGAACTGCCGCCGACCGAAGAGTTTTTCGATTCCGGTCTGGACATTCTGCGCGGGCGTTGGCAGAAACTCGACGCTGAGGAAAAAGACCGCCGCCGGTTTGAATTGTTTGACGACTGCACGCGAATCGCCGAAGCGTCGGGCGGCACGAGCAATTTTCCGAGCGGCGGCGTAAAAATCTGCGCCGAGGAAATCGCCACCGTCAAACACATCGCCAGAAAACTCGATGCCGCCGCGACGGGTTGATGTTTTCAAAAATACTAAAGGGAGAATTTAAACTGAAGACCGATTGCAAACTATCGCTTCGCGCGCTTAAAATAAGGCACGGAATTGTTTTATCAGCACCGTAAAAGCGCACTAATTTTATTTTTATTTTGGAGAAACAATACTTATGAAAAATTTCAAAACTTTAATTTTATCAATGGTCGGCGTGCTGGTTTTCGCCTCGTTCGGCATCGTCGCCACATCGCAGCAGAAAACCGCGCCGGACAAACCGAAAAAGGTTTATCAGCCGATTACGCAAACTAAAGAATCGCAGGCAATGATGACACCGGCGCAGGCTTTACAGATGCTCAAGGACGGCAACGAGCGGTTCGTTAACGGCGAATTTATTAACCGCGACGCGCGGGCGCAAATCAAGGCGACCAGCGGCGGGCAATATCCGTTTGCGACGATTTTAAGCTGTCAGGATTCGCGCACGTCCAATGATTTATTGTTCGGCTTAAATAACGGGGACGCTTTCAGTTTGCGCGTTGCCGGAAACGTCGTCAACGAAGATATGCTCGGCGGAATGGAATTCGGCTCGAAAGCGGCGGGCGCGAAACTCATCGCCGTCATCGGACACACGAAATGCGGCGCGATTTACGGCGCGTGCGACAACGTGAAAATGGGGAATTTAACCGGCTTGCTCGACAAAATCAAACCGGCGATAAAAGATGTTTCGATTCTGATTCAGCCGCGCGACTCGAAAAATCCGAAATTTGTGGACGCAGTT
>JAJAYR010000158.1 GCA_026786155.1 Pyrinomonadaceae bacterium | reverse complement strand
CTTTATGGCTGTCCAGCCACCGATGAAATTCCGCCGACCATTCTTCTTTGGTTGCCGTTTCGTGAAACGGTTTCTCTTTTTCTGCCGTCCCGGTTGCGTTTTTCTCGTCAAAACTTTCTTCGATAAAAACTTCCAGATAAGTTTCGATTTTCAAACCGTTCTTTTTTGCCTTTTCCACCAAACGCTTTTCGATTTCCGGTTTTAATTCGATTGTTACCGTCATAATCTCTCCAAAAATTTACCTTTATTTAATCCAATCTTTCAAAAATCCCCGCCGCGCCCATTCCGCCGCCGACGCACATCGTGACCATTCCGTAACGTCCGCCACTGCGTTTCAATTCCTGCAAAATCGTCGCCGTCAATTTCGCGCCGGTGCAGCCCAAAGGATGTCCGAGAGCGACCGCGCCGCCGTTGAGATTTACTTTCGCGGGATTCATTTCCAGAGCCTTCATCACCGACAAACCTTGCGCGGCGAACGCTTCGTTGAGTTCGATAATGTCAATATCTTCCAAATTCAAACCCGCCAATTTCAACGCTTTCGGAATCGCATAAACCGGACCGATGCCCATTTCTTCGGGCAAACAACCTGCTGTTGCGAAAGAAACGAAACGCGCCAGCGGTTTCAAACCCAACTCTTCCGCTTTTTCCAGAGACATCACGACGCAAGCCGCCGCGCCATCCGACATCTGCGAAGAATTGCCCGCCGTCACCGTTCCATTGACGTGAAAAACGGGTTTCAGTTTCGCAAAACCTTCCATCGAAGCGTCATAGCGAACGCCTTCGTCCGTTTCAAAAACAACTTCCTTCCGCCGCACGCGACCGTTTTCGTCGAGTTCGTCAACCGTCACCGTGAACGGCACGATTTCGTCTTTAAATCTGCCTTCTTTAATCGCCGCCGCCGCTTTTTGATGCGATTGCAAAGAAAATTCGTCCGCCTGCTCGCGCGTGATTTCGTATTTCCGCGCCAGATTTTCGGCGGTCAAACCCATATTCAAATAATAATCCGGGTAATTATCAACGATTCGCGGATTCGGACGCACGACGTTGCCGCCCATCGGAATCATTGACATCGTTTCCAGCCCGCCCGCGACGATAATGTCCGCGCCGCCCGTGCGAATTCTGTCCGCCGCAATTGCAATCGTCTGAAGTCCCGACGAACAGTAACGATTAACCGTCATCGCCGAAACTTCGACCGGCAAACCGGCTTCAATCGCCGCCGTCCGCGCCACGTTCATCCCTTGCTCGGCTTCGGGAAACGCGCAGCCCATAATCACATCGTCAATCTCGGACGCGACCAAACCTTCGGCGCGTTTGACCGCTTCCCGAATCGCCGCCGCGCCCAAATCATCCGGGCGCGAATTTTTAAAAGTCCCTTTAGGTGGCTTTCCGACAGCCGTCCGCACGGCTGACACGATAACTGCTTCTTTCATAATTTTTTATACTTTTCTAAATTTTTCTTTCTTCAATTCTCGTTGAATTATTGATTTGCAAAAGCCGAATCGTCGCTCTTGCTTTCGGCGTTAATCCAATAAAAACTCTTTTTTCAATCCGAAAATGCGCTGACCAAACATCATTTCGCGGATTAAAAAGCGGAACGATTGCTCCCGTTTCATTATCAACCGAACTGATGTCGCTGCCTTTGTGTTTATTGCAAAGCGTGCAGGACAAAGCTAAATTTTCTTCAATCGTCTGACCGCCGTGCTTTTCCGCGATGATATGATCAATTTGATGTTTCGCAAAACTGACCGTTTCGGAAATTAAACAATACTCGCAACAGCCATCAGCGCGTTCATAAACCAAATTCCGCAAGGCAGTCGGAATATATGTGACGCTCATTTTTTCAATTGCGCCAACGCTTTCGCTTTAGCGATGCGAACAAGATGTTCGATGAATTCATAGCTTGCCCAGATTTGTTCTTCCGTTTCGCTCAAACCTTCCCGGCGATTTTTTTCTAAAAGCTCGCTGATTTTCGCTTCCATTTCCGCCGACGGACGCAAAGCGAGGATTTCGTCGGGCGCGGGCAATCCCGCAAAAAATTCCAAGACATCGGCGACGCTTTTGTAGCCAATCGAAGAACTCGCTTTGAATTCGCGCAAACCAAGTTCAAAAATCTGACTTAGTTTTCCTTTATGCGATTGCAGATTGACTGCTAAATTTTCGGGCAACTCAATTGTAACTTGCATATTTTCTCGCTCTGATAATTGTTTCCATATAAAGCGGCTCACTCGTATCAACCGGTTGCAAAATTTTCGGTAACGGTTGACTCAAATCTTTATAACCTTCAATCAAACATTTAAGCGCGTCCGTTACATTCGGCACAACTTCGTCCATCGTGTCGGCTTCCGTTATCAATCCGCGCAGAATCGGACAGGTAATCGTCCAACCGCCTTCGGGCTGCGGCTCTAAAACCAGCGGCAAGCGGTAGATGTTTTCCGTAACTGATTCTTTCATAATTTTATATTTTCCTAAATTTTTCATTTATCAATTCTGATTAAATTATTGATTTGAAAAAGCCGCCGCTTTCGCTTTAGCGATGCGAACCAGATATTCGATGAATTCATAGCTTG
>JAJAYR010000157.1 GCA_026786155.1 Pyrinomonadaceae bacterium | reverse complement strand
GGACACGGCTACGGTCTGCCGCATTCGAGCGGAACCAGAGTTTGTCCGCCCTTCTGCTACGACTCGCAGTGGGATTTTATGAGCAGCGGGATAACCGCCGTATCGCACCCGGAATACAGTTTTATCGCTTCGCACACCATCGTTTATCACAAAGATTTGCTCGGCTGGATTCCCGGCAGCAAAAAAATTACCGTGCCGTTCGCGGCGAGCGCGACGTTTAATCTCGACCGAATTTCGCAAACGGCAGGCGGCGGCAATTACCTGATGGGACAGATTCCGCTCCGAGGAGGAACAACGTCCGGCGGAACTTTCTATACGGTTGAGACGCGCCTGTTCGACGGCTACGATACTGTTTTGCCGGGTGAAGCCGTCATCATTCACAAAGTTGATCCCGGCGATTTCAATGCCCCGGCGCGGGTTGTCACTAACGACCCGAACGGGGACGTTAACAATGACGGGGCGCGATGGCTGCCGGGCGAAGTGTTTACCGACCAGTCAACCGGCGTAAACATCGCCGTCACCGGACGGACGGCGAACGGCTTTACGATCACGGCGACGAATCCGACGCGCGGCGCATTCCCGGATTTCGACGGCGACCGCCGGGCAGACGTTTCCGTGTTTCGCCCGTCAAACGGCACCTGGTATAAACTATCGAGTCAGAACGGCTCTTTCGAGGGTTTTGCGTTCGGACAATCCGCCGACAAAATTGCGCCGGGCGATTACGATGGCGTCGGCAGAACGGATGTGGCGATTTACCGTCCGTCGAGCGGCGTGTGGTATATCTGGCAGAGTGCGACCAACGCGCTGCGGGCGGAACCGTTCGGCATCGCCGAGGACGTTCCCGTGGCAGGCGATTACGACCGCGACGGGAAAACCGACATCGCCGTTTTCCGCCCGTCAACCGGCGTTTGGTATATTAGAAACAGCGGCAGTCAATCAGTTAAAGCACTGGCATTCGGCAGCTCGACCGATAAACCCGTGCCGGCGGATTACGACGGCGACGGGAAAACCGACATCGCCGTTTTCCGCCCGTCCAACGGCGTTTGGTATTACGTCAAGAGCAATAGCGACCGTATCTTTCCGCTCGATTATGCCAGCGTCGCGTTCGGTTTCGGAACCGATAAACCTGTTCCGGCGGATTATGACGGCGACGGTAAAACCGACATCGCCGTTTATCGTCCCGAAAGCGGCATCTGGTATGTCCGGCAAAGTGCGACCAATTTACTGAAAGCGGAACGATTCGGCGTTGCCGAAGACGTTCCCGTGGCATCCGATTACGACGGCGACGGACGTGCCGACATTGCGGTTTATCGCCCGTCCAACGGCACTTGGTATTTGCAGAGAAGCCAGGCGGGATTTACCGGTGTCGCGTTCGGCAGTTCCGAAGATAAGCCGATCAATGCTCGATAGGCTTTATTAGATGCTTATTTATTTTGGGTATTTAGGGTTAAAAGATTAAAGAAGGGATAGCTGAATTTGAAAGACAGCCATCCCTTCTTTTTTAGCGTTTAGGTGATTTTCAAAAGGAAAAACAATCGTGTAACGAAACCTTATTTTAACGATTGTCTTTTTTTCTGGTTACGGACAAGAGAATCCGGAACTATTCGGTCCACCGATAGATATATTATAAGCACCTCTATTCCATCCAATAATTGAGCTATAGGCGGTTGCGTTCGCCCCTGTTAAACTGTTAATTATGAGTCGGTCATTTAACAAACTAAAATTTGAGTAAGGAACTTCAAAAAACCCGGTTAATACTGGTCTGCTGACATTATTTCCAAGTGGAGTCGAACTGTAGGTGAGGGGAAAATTATAAGTTTGTCCATTTGCACGATTGATTATATTAACACTATTCCCAAAGGCTTGGGTGGTGTTTATAACAGATTGTATTTCGATCTGACCAAACTTGATTACATAGTTATTACCATTAGAGTTATTACCATTGGGTCCGTAAAAGAAGTTTTCAATTGATACCGTAATTTCCATCATTTGCGTAGCAACCAGGTAATTAGCTTGGGCAATCACTACTACTTCACCCGAATTTTGTGCGCCGTCGCCACCTGTTCCTCTCACTTGATAATAGGATCGGGGATTGCCACCCGAAGGACAAAATAATGGGGAGGTGGCGACGGTAACGACGGCTGGAGCGGAACTACTAACACCACATCCTGTAACCGTGTAATTATAAGTGGTGCTGACTTGTGGTTGCCCGATTGAATGATTAAGACCGTTGACCGCACCGATTGCTTGATCAATTGACTGGGAAGTAATATCCCCCGTCGTATTCCACGAGAAGAGGATATTTTGATTTCCCCCTGCTAAGACAGTGGCGGGATTCGCCGTAAAACTGTTAATAACCGGAATCGCACAGGTACTAACGGTAATCGTTACTTGCGCCTGCCTGGTTCCGCAACTGCCGTTAGCGGTGATCGTATAAGTGGTCGTCGTTTGCGGCTGCGGCACGTCAACCGAGCCGTTCGCCGGAAAACCGCTGCCGACACCGCCGCTGATTGAAACCGCGTCAGCCGTTCCAGAAATCGCCCACGAAAAAGTTAATATCTGATTGCCGCCCGCGCTGACGGTCGAGGGATTGACGCTAAAACCATCAACCACCGGCGGCGGACACGAACTGACGGTAATAATCACCGTCGCCTGCGCCAATGTCTGCCCCCCGTTCGGGCAGACATTGGCGGCAACGAGCGTATAAGTGTAATTGCCGGAAGCGTTCGGCGGGATGACATCAAGCCGGTCGTTGCGCCCCAAACCCGTCGTTTCCGAGCCGTTCGGGTGAACGATTTTAACCCTGCCGGTATTGTCCAGCCGTTGGATATTCCAGTCGAGCCGAACGGTCGCGCCGGGCGCGATGGAAGTGCGATTGGCGCGAAATCGCTGAATTTCCGGCGCGGAAAGATTGCAGAACGAAGGAGTCCTGACGATTACCTGAATGGTCTGCGAAACCGGGCAGGCGTTTGCCGCGTCCCGCGCCGTCAGCGTGAACGTGCGCGTCGCCGCCGGCATAAACACCTGCGAACCGATTGCCGCGACCGGAATATCTTCAAGGCGCACGTCATATGCGTCGGCGACGTTCCAGCTTATCGTGACCGATTCGCCGGAGTTAATCGTATTGGAAGAGGCACTGAAATTGACGATGCGCGGACAAACGGGCGGCGGGTCGGTCACGGTGACGACCACACCGGCGGATTCCGCCGAACAACTGCCGGAGCCGTTCGCCGTGACCCGGTAGCTGCCGCTGACCGCCGGAGTAAAACGGAAAACGAAAGTCTGCGATGATGACTGTTCGGTGACGGCTTCTTCGCGTATCACCGCGCCCGACGCATCGGAAATTTTTAATGAATTGGCGTAGGTATAAGAGATGTTCATCTCGACCGGAGTGCCGCGCACGACCGTTCCCGGAACGATTTCCATCGAGACGGTCGTGCCGCAGCCCGGAATACTGCTGCCTAAGATTATTTCGCCGCTAGTGCGCGTCCGGTAATTCCCGAACTGCGCTTCGACTATAAAACGGGCGACGTAAGCCGTATCGCTCGACGTGCCGGAGCGCACCCGGCGGCGGTAAATCTCCGTCATTTCGATAATATTTACTTTATCAATACTGAGATTAAAGCGATTGATTCCGGTTTGCTTGAAGACGGGAAGCCGGGCATCGCGCCAATTGTCGAATTTACCGAAGATACTGGTTGCCGGAAGTGCCGCGCCGACGCATTGCGCCGTCGCGCCGTCAAAAATCACAGCCGGCGAACTAATCGGCGATTCGATTAAACTGTCAGAATCAAAAATCGGCAGATTCAAATCGGCATTGCAGGTTTCCCGCGCAAAACGCACGTCGGTTTCAAGCTGCGCCGGCGCGTCTTTAGAGATGACCGCCGCCAGCATATTGACCTGCGAACGCGCTTCCCATTTTTCAGTTACTTTAAGAAAGCCTTTGTCGAGATTTCGAGTATTGCGAAATGTAGATGACGCAAGCAGCGTCAATGTCGTCAGGGCAATTGTTCCTAAGATGACCATTGCGACCAAAGCAGCGTTACCGCACTCGGATTGTTTGATTTGTTTCGGCGTTTTGTTTTTCATATAAATTTCAACAGACAAAAGAAATTTCTTTTATTCAAATGATTCGGGAAATTTGTGCGTAACGATTTGGTCAGTTTTTAGAGCGCAAGTATTTTCCGGCACAAATTTTCAATCAAGATTTTTTGATAGAATATTGCAGCCGGAAGAATTTAAAAATCGAGCGGATCGAAAAGAATGCGACCAAACAAGCCAGCATCAAAAATAATCCTTGTAATTCGGATTGGTAAAGAATATAAATTGCGATGACGCTGAAAAACATCCCGCTATACAAATAAGCAAAACTCTGCTTGTAATAATACAAAGCCAATAACCGATGAGCCGGAGGCGGAAGAGCATCACCCATTAGGACGGCTCGCTTTATCATCCTTAATTTGCTTAATCGTTTCCTGTTTTTCTTCAGATTACGCTCCTTCTGTGGCTTGTATCTTTGCGGAAAAATGTAATTTCGCAGTTTGAATGTCTCATCCATTTGGTAAGATTCGACGACAATTTCCGTTCAGGATATTTTTCTCAGTAATTTATCGCTCATAGTTTTCAATAGGATATAAAAGTTAATTTGTAACCATTCGGGCAGCGGTCGCAGCAGTAACGATAGTTGCCGACGGATAATCGGTGATTTGTCGGGCGGCTTCATCGTAAGTCAAATCCGTAATAAACCGAATTTTGGCATCTGTGACAGCCCACAAAGGAGCGTGCAGCCCGGAAGAATTGTAAGCGTCCTCAAAGCGGTCGTCATAACATCGTCGCTGCTCGGCGTTTGAAAGGACATCAAAGGCTTTCGTAATCTGCCATAACTTAAACGCGGCGGTGTCTTTCGGGTTGACGGCGGCGCGATGTTTACGCCGGAGTTTTCGATAAGACTTTTCAATGTCTTTGTCAGATGCTGTCGTTTCAACGCCGAGTATTTCGTAAAAATATGGGTTTGGATTCATCTTATTTTCTCTTACCGCTTCATCAATACAACCGTTTCCATTATGAAAACAGGTTTAGTGTCGGTTTCATTTTTAACCATTGCGACTCTGATCTGTCGCAAATTATAATCCGCGTCCGTGTCTTCGACGCGCCACCGGCGCAGGTAAGCGATATTACTGCCGGTCGGAATCGGCGAACCAAAAGGATAGCCTTTTGCTAAAGACGTTTTAAGCGATGAATCCACGTCGGGAAACAGCACATAATCACAGGTCAACGCAGTGCAGGGAGCTAAAGTCAGCACATTGTCGCTGATTGCCGTAAAAGAGCCGCCGACGCTCAAATCAGGCGCGACTGCCGATAGAGATGAAAGCGCGTCTTCAGCCGTGTTTTTCGATTCTTCGGCGGCACGGTTGTCTTCGGTCGCCACAATCGCGCCTTTCAGCACATACATCGCGGCGAGCGAAATGGCAATGCCGATCACACTGGCTAATAAAACTTCGATTAACGCCGAGCCGGTTTGATTTTTAGAATTTTTCATAAATTTAAGACTATGTTCTGTCAGACGAAAGCCGATACAAACCGTAAATTGTCCGGTCTAAAACTTTATTATTTTCAACTACTTACTTCCACCTGCTAAACGTCCGATCATAGTTATCAACGGGGCGTAACTGGCGATTAAAATAAAGAACACCATTCCCGCCGCCATAAAATAAACGACGTTGCTGATGACGGAAATTAAGACGGCTAATTTCTCGTCGGCTTCTTCCTGCAACTGCTTGGAATAGCTGTAGAGCAGGACTTGCGATTGTCCGGGATTCTGGTCAATGGTTTCGATCACCGGCGCGAACATATCGCCGAGCAGATGCAAATGACCGTTAAATATTTGCGGCAGGGTGGGCGATTCGTTGAGCAGGGTTTCGCGGCAGTGTTCGGATAATTCCTTGTAAGCGGGATTGTCGGACGTTTGCGCGAGAATCTCGAACCGCCGATGCACGTTCTGATCGGCGGTCATAATGGCGAAGTTACGCATAAAGACCGAGCCGTAGAACGGCAGAAAAAAGGATTTGACAATCGGAATTTTCAAAAGCATCCGACCGCGCTGCTCGATGCCTTTTTCCGTCTTCGTGTAATAATAACCGCCGCCGCCAAAAATTCCCGCCGCCAGAATCAGGGCGATAACTCCGTATATCGAATAAAAGAAATCGGATATGTCGAGCATTATTTGGGTCGGGAGCGGCAAGCTCGTGTCTTTTCCCTGAAGCAGACCAACAAAAATCTCGGCGAACTGCGGCACAATAAAAAAGACTTCAAAGAAAAACACCACCAGACACACGGCGAAAATCGCCGTCGGACCGATCAGCCCGGAAAATAACGCTTTAATAGTCGCCGCGATCTTGCGCTGGCTTTGGGCGAAAAAGCGGAGCATCACGACGGGCGCATCGGCGGACACGCCGGTTTCCGGGTCAGGCATCGCGGCGATTTCCTCGGCAATCTGAAAGGCATAGACGAACTGCGAAGGGAAAAAGGGTTTGCCTTTTTTGTCAACCTGCGCTCCGAAAGCGATGTCGGGCGGAACGCCGTCGGTGACGAGCAGCGACACCGAATGCAGGGCAGCGCGAACCTGTTCCTTCGGATGGACGCGAGCCAGAATGCCGGTAATTTTGTCCCAGGTAATACCGGTCGCTTTCTGTGCCGCCAACTGGTCGGCGAGCGATGCCATATCTTTGACCGAAGGCTTGCGTTTTTTACTGAAATTAAGAAAGGCAAACATCTCGGATGCCGGAGCGAGCTTCTCGACGGTGATCCCGGCGGTTTTCAGTAGTCGCCGCGCTTCTTCTTCGGTTTGAAATGGAACGCGGACGTTTTTCAGCGATTTGCCGTTATAGTCTTTTCCCGTGTAAACGAATCCGTTAGTCGGTTTATCGGCGTTCAGATTCGCGGCATCGGTCGCCACCGAAAAGGCAGCGGAAGAGGCGGCGAACGGACTGATTTTTCTTTGGGCGACAGCTTTAACCGGCATAACAATTCTCCACAATTTTGTCGAAGTCTTTCGAGTTAATGATATTTTTGAAAATAAAGCGCGGATTGCCGTGCGTATTTATATCGAATTTATCCGCGCCGATTTTTTCCTCGCAGAGTTTTAAGACTTTATTCCATTCCGCCGCTTCGAGAGCTTCGGCAGGCGCGATTTCACCGATGTCGGCGAGTGCGAATTGATACGCCGTCACGAGATCGAGAACCAATGCGAAGGGCAGGCGTTTATCCCTTAGTGCTTTCTCCAGAAAAAATTGATAATCCGTATAGATGTCGTAAGTCTGGAAAAACCAGAGTGCGTCGGCATACTCGATACCGTGATTTGTTTTCTGGACTGATTGCCAGAATTGATTGATCGTAATTATTTCTTTATGACACATATTTTTACGGCTCGACGGGTGTTGACGAACTGGTGCAGACATCAAGAGTGGCAGCGGCGGATTGACGAATTACGCCGTCTTCGCCGATGCAGTAAATCGGTGAGGTTTCACCGGCAGCGCGACTTTGAAACTTGAGAACGGCGAAGAAATGCGTTTGCAGAAAAGCCGTCGTTTCATTACCGGGTTCGATAATCCAGCCGCTGATCGCCGTCTGATTGCAGGCAGCATCCAGTCGGGCAACCGCATCGGAGATTAAACCTTCCTGACATAACTCGGTCATCGTGCCGTAACGCCGCTTGCCGCGCACCGAGCGAAACTTTTCCTGCGCTTGAGCGTATTCGGCAATGCGCGGACGCTGAATGGCGTTGACCTGACTCTTTTTCACGCCGGAGTAAACTAAACCGCCGATACCGGCGAGAATGCCGATTATCACGACGACGATCAATAACTCAATCAATGAAAATCCGTTTTCTTTTTTCATAATTTTAATTCACCAAAAATTTAGCGCGGAAGCCCCTATTTTCTAAATATGGGGAGGATCTACCTCTTAGCGATAGAATTTGTCTATGAAGTTGACTTTGCAAACACAACTTTTTCCAAATACCGAACAAGCCAAACGGCTCAAAGATACTCTTATAGCGTTCAACAATGGTTGTTCGTGGTTGGCGGTAAAAGCCTTTGAGTTGAAGTGTGCTAACAAAATCGAACTTCAAAAATTGTATTATTATGAACTGAAAGAAAAGTTCCGTCTTTCGGCTCAAATGACCGTTCGCGCCATTGCCCAAACGGTTGAAGCGTATAAACGCGACAAGACTATTTGTCCAAAATTTCGAGAATTCGCGGCAATGCCTTTTGACCAAAGAATGATGTCGTTCAAAGGTGTCGACACAGTTTCGCTTCTGACTTTGGAAGGCAGAATTCGCGTTCCTTTCGTAATAGGCAAATACCAAACGGAAAGGTTTTCTAACGCTAAAGGTCAAGCCGACCTTGTGTATCGCGTTCGAGATGGCGAATGGTTTCTTCTGGTTACCGTTGACATTCCAGACGGCGCGTCCCTTCCCACGACTGATTTTATTGGGATTGATTTGGGAATTTGCGAGTTGGCAACTACTTCGGACGGCGAATCCTTTAGTGGTGATGACGTTAAAAACATTTCTAAGAAATACGCCTTGCTTCGTCAGAATCTTCAACACAAGGCATCTTGTCAAATCCAAAGCGGCAAGCGTCCGAGAAGTATCAGACGTTTTCAAAAACGAATTTCTAAAAAGGTTAGAAATTACAAAAAATATATAAATTACTGTATCAGCAAGAAATTGGTTCAGACTGCCACAGACACTTGCCGCGCTCTGGTTCTTGAAGATTTGACGGGAATCAGAAAGCGTTGCGAGCAACGGTTCAGAAAGTCCGAACGTCCGACATTTTCCGGCTGGTCGTTTTTCGAGTTGAGGAAATTTATCGAATACAAATCTAAATTGGCTGGCATTCCGGTTGTTTTGGTTAATCCCAAAAATACTTCGAGAGAATGCTTTGCTTGCGGTCATATTGCAAAGGAAAACCGCAAGAGCCAATCTGATTTTGAATGTGTAAATTGCCGTCATAAAAATAACGCTGACATTAACGCGGCGAAAATAATCGCTCGCAGAGCCTCTGTAAGTATTGCTCGAAGTTCGGAAAGCCTTGAATTTCAATATTCATCGTGATTACAGGACTAAAGCCCCTGAATTCCATTCGCGGGGTAACTTACGTCAATATAGTCGGCTTCCTGAACCGGAAGACTGTGATCGTAGCTGTCTTCGTAAAGTGCAGCATTCGCGCTTCCGGGCATTATTTCCGAATCGGGATTGATTTCCGTTTCGAGTTCAACCAAGTTAATTACTTCCGATTCGCTGGTAATACCGGCATTCAGTTTGTCCCGCGCCACGAGCTTCATCGGTTTGAAGTAACCTTTTTCGATGGCAGCCTTGACGATTTCCGCCGGTTTATAACCTTCATTAATCCACTGGCGTATTTCGTCGTTCAGCCGCAAAACTTCGGAGATCACCGTGCGACCGGCAAAGCCTTCTTTGCATTCGGGACAGCCGCTTTCGTTTTCGCGGTAAATGGTCTGCCCGTTAGCCAGAGCCGAGGCTTCCGGGTCTTCGATGCGGCAGTCCAGGCAGAGCTTCCGAATCAGCGTCTGAGAAACAACGGCAAGCAGACCGGCACTGATGATGCGCGATTCAATATCCATTCCGATTAACGTGATAAAGGCTTCTTCGACCGTCGCCGCGTGGAGCGTCGTGACGACCAAATGCCCCGAAGTCGCGGCACGAAAACACTTTTTCATTTCATCGGTGTTGCGCGTTTCGGTGTAGCCGAGAACGTCCGGGTCGGAACGCATCGCGTCGGAAAAACAGCGCATTCGCTCGATGTTGTTGCGTTCTTCATCCTCGAATTCCTGAATGGTGCGCTGCGCTCGCATCGGCGATTCAATCTCAATCGGAGTTCCGACTTCGATGATATTCATATCGTCAAGAGCTTGCAGAATTTGGAAAACACAGTTGAGCGTGTTGGTTTTGCCCGATCCGGTCGGTCCGGTAATCAAAACGATGCCCCGGTCGTTGGAGATGGCATCCTGCGCGCCTGCGAGTTGCTCATCCGAAAAGCCTATTTTGTTGATGTCGGTCAGCGGATTAACGTGACCGCGTAGGAAAAGCGACGGGTAATGATGCGTCGGCTGACTCTGGTAGCGAAATTCAACCGGCTTTCTTTCGCCGTTGTAAGAGATGATTAATTTAATAATCGAAGCGATACCCATTTCTTTCATTTTCGCCGAATCACGACCGCTCAGAATGCACAGGGAGCTCACGATTTGAAGATAAACCGGACCGGGAATATTGTCGTAGCGAGTATATAATTTGCCTTGAAAACGATAACGGATACGACCGCCGCCGCGCCGGGCGACAAAGTGGAGATCGCTTGAGCCGGACAAAATAAAATCCTGTAAAATCCACATCACGAAACGAAGCGTCTGCAACTGGCTTTCCTTAATCTCACCGGCATCAATCTGCCTTTTAACTTCGTAGTAGACGTCGAGATTGGAAATGTCAAGGCGTTTGCCGCGCACGTCGTCATCGGCTGAGTTAGCATCAACTACCACACCGTCGAGGTTGACTTTTTTCTGTCTGCCGTCATCGCCGTCCCAAAAACGGGTATTGCGGGTTTGTGCCTCTTCTTTTCTCTTTTTGACACGGGTCAGATTGCCTTTGTCATAGGCATCCGTCATTAAGATGTCGAACAGCATTCCGCTTAAACCCTGAAACTGAATAACGGTCGGCGAGGTCGTCGTCAAACCGAGAAGTTTAGCGAATCGGCGTTTATCATCGGGAGAAATTAACCGGCGCAGTCCGATGCGAAACTTCGCCGTCCCATAAGGCGCGTTCAAAATAATCGCGCCGAAATCTTCAGCCGTCGCCTTCGGAAGCAAATGAGCGTGCCGCACCACCGATTTTCGCAGATTATCGGCATCCAGACCCATCTGCGGATGGTGAATGATCGAAACATTTTCAGTTTTCGCGGAAGAATCCGAGCCAACCGTTTCGCGCTCCAAATCCTCGATTAAAGCTGAGTATTCTTCGTATTTATTTTCTGATTCCATTTTTCCCATTAGTCTGTTCCTGATTTTTCTTGAGTGAGAGTTGCACCGATTTACTAGGGCTTCTTCGGCAAACGGAGCGGAGCCTCCATCGCGGGCGGTGTCGGAAAGGTCGTGTTTAACGTATCGGTCGGAATCGGCGATGAACCGTCATCAAGTGAAATCTGCACCCAGACGGCGAAATACAATTTATTATCGGTGCGCGATTTGGTTTTACGCCGGAAAAAATTCCCGATAATCGGTAGTTCGCCTAAGACCGGAGTGCGCGAAACCGTGTTGGAATCGCCCGTGTCGTTGCTGCCGCCGGAGATAAACGCCGTTCCGGGGGCGAGCGTGATTTCACTCTGCAACCGCCGCGAATTAACGCTCGGCACGTTGCCCGAAGTCGTAATGGACAAATCGGGCGTGTTCGATTCAAGGCGCAGTGTCAAATTGACGAGCGACGGTATGCCGTCAGCCGTTTCAATAACTTGCGGCGAGACGTTGAGAGTCGTTCCGGCGTTGATGAATTCAATCGAACCGCCGCCCCCGCCGCCGAGATTGTTCAGAGCCTGAATAACCACCGGAATTTGAGTTCCGTTTTCAAACGTGCCGGTCGAACCGTCCTTGACGCTCAGAAACGGTTTTTCGACGCGCCGGGCGATGCCGAGTTGTTCGAGCAGGGAAAGCTGGTAATTAAAATCAACCAATCCCAAACTCGCCCGCGCTGCCAAGATGGTATTCGGCGCACCGGCTTGCAGTCCGCCCGGCTGCGAAAACGGCGATCCGATAAACGATCCGTTTTGATTAGTGCCGCCCGTTGTGCCGCCTTGCTGTTGGGAAGGAAGAGTGGTCAAACCGCTGATGCGACCGCCCGTATTGACGACCGCCGACAACTGCGAACCGACATCTTTCAGGCGATTTTCATTGATGGTGTAAACCAAACCGTAAACATCCACGCGATAAGTCGGACGGTCGGCTTTTTCAATCACTTCCCGAATTTGGGCGAGTTGTTCTTCGGTCGCCGTGATAAAAAACTCCGAGCGTCCGGGAACTTGAGAAATACTCCCGCGATTGTCGCCGCCGGCTTGCAGTATTTTCTGCACAGTTTGTTCGAGCGATTCTAAAGATGCCGTGCCGGTTGATTTGCCAGCCAGATTACTTTGAACGCCCGATTTCGGACGCAGGTATTTAAGTTTGATAAATTCCGTGCGGGTCGGAGCGGTTTTACGACGGGAATCCTGCAAAGTCAGCAGTTTGCTGCGACGAATGAGCGAAAGCGTATTTGCGCCGACCATTCTTATATCAATATCCAGAATTCCGGCTTGCTGACATAAAACGATGTTCCAGGGAACATTTTCGACGTTGACGCGCACGGGCAGTTCGAGAATTTCCGCGTCCGGCAGAAAATTGACGCCGAATTGACCGCGCAGATCACTCAGGAATTCGCCGAAATTATCGTCGGCGGATAATTCCAGATTGAGCGGAGCGGCGACGAAATCAGGATCGTCGCAAAAAGCGATTTCTCTGACGAGACGGCGATTTGCCGCCACTGCTTTAGACAGCGATGCTTCAATATCGGGAAGCGTGTCAGCGTCCGGCGATACATATTTGACGGCATCGGCAGCGTTCAGAAAACGCATTCGCTCGGCGGTCATCGCAATCATTTTGAGGCGAGCCGCTTCGGTCAGCGGTTTTTCAGCGGCAGTTTTCTCGGCGGTCAGCCGTTCGGCTTCGAGACGAGCCGCTTCCGAAACCGCCGCTTTATCAGCGACTTCTTTGGCGAGCCGGTTCGCGTCATTCAGGGCGTTTTCAGCCGTGATACGCTTTTGTTCGGCTTCGTCGGCGAGGCGTTTCGCGTCCTTGTTCTTCGCCTGCAATTCGGTATTTTCTTTAGCCATCCGTTCAGACTCGATTCGCGCCAGGATAATTTGCTGTTCTTTGGCGGCAAGTTCGGCTTTCCGCTGATTTTCTTCGCATTCCGCCTGCTCGATTAATTTTTGTTTATCGGCTTCAGACTGGGCGAGCAGTCGCGCTTTTTCTTCGACGGCGTTTTTTTGCGCGTCGCGTAATTCGTTTTCCTTCCGCCGACGTTCGGCTTCGAGTTCGGCATTCAATTTAGCAAGGCGAGCGGCATCGGCGGTCGCTTTATCGAGTTTTTCCGCCGCGAGACGATCCGCTTCAGCTCTTTCCTGATCGGCTTTTTCTTTGGCGATACGCTCGGCTTCGATGCTTGCCGATTCAGCTTTTTCCTGCGCCCGGCGGTCTTTGTCTGTCGCGTTTCGGGCGACGCGTTCTTTTTTGGCGCGTTTTTTCGCATCCGACTGATCAGCGTCAGGAGAAGTTGCGCCGGTGATAACCACGCCGGTCGTTCGATTTTTTTCTCGATTCGGAGCGCTCTGGGCAAAGCCGATTGGGGGACAAATCACTAAAAAATAGAAAACTAAAACTAAAATTGAAATGTTGCGAAGCATATTTTTTCCTCTCTACAAATTTGTCATTATTGGACTATTCTGAAAACTTATTTTTTAGGGGCGATTATTATCACTAAGCTGCGGCACTCTCGAAGGTTCGACGCGCATAATCGGCGCGTCGGGCTGATCGGTTTTATCGCCGGTGTTTTTCACCCACCGACTAACGACCGTCTCACCGCTATTTCGGCGAAACGTGACACCTTCATTACTGATTGAATCAATCGTGCCGTCACGAAAGCGTGTCCCGGATGCGACGGAGAATCGCGCCCCGGTTGCCGCTGAATAAAGTTTGACGCGATTGTTTGAACCGCTGCCGACGATCCCGTAGGGCTTGACCTCATCAATGCCGTAAACGCTCGGCAGCGACGGCGCGGGTTGTCCCAACTTAATCTGCCGCTGACGTTCGGCTACCAGTTCTTTGGTGTCAATCGGCGGCTGTTTGACCGGAACTAGATTCGGCGGCGGCGGCGGCGCGAGTTGTTCACCGAACGGATTGGAAAGCGGCGGCATTTGAGGTAAAACGGGCGGTTTAACGCCGCTGCTGTTAATGTTGCTGTTACCGACAACATCGCGCAGCACAGAAGTCGGATTGCTTTGTTTGCCGGATAACGAAACGTCGGAGACACCGGATTTATCGGCAAACGGATTACCGTCAGCTTGAAAAGCAAACGGAAATTCCGGGACGAGCGCCGTATTAAGCTGTGCCTGTAAACCATCGGTCAGGCGTGGAAACGGCGCGGGAGTAACCGCCGTTTCGGTTTTGCCGAAAGAACCGAACGCGCTGAGAGCGAAGCCGCCGACTGCCGCCATCAGAACGGTTGCCAACGCGCTGGCGAGACAGATTCCGAGAATGTAGTAATAATTTTTGGAAAGCATTATTTTTCTCCTTGTTGAGCGGCAATTTGCGTCGGATTTTCGGTATAAACAGGATTATTCGTCAAGACCGGCGCGGCAGGCATCATATCGGGCGGAATGTTAGTCGGGAAATCCGCTTTCGGCGGGGCGTGAAAAGCCAGCAGCGAAAAATTGGCGGCGACGAACACGGGGCGCGAGTCTTTCTGTTTGGAAACGGCACTTTCGACGTTATAATCACGGACGATTAAAATGCGTGACTGGCGCGACAGATCGTAAAAAAACCGCATCACGTCGTTGTAATTGCCGACCACTTGAGCCGGAATTTCACGCTCGATGAGCATTTTGGCGTTCGGACTGTTCGAGCCGTCTTTAATGGCAGTCAGTCCGGTCAGCATCACCTGGTTGCGGGCGGCGACGGTCTGAACACCGAACAGCACGTTTGAAATTTCGCTTTCCTTCGGCAGCAGCGGAAGCGTTTCGTAGTAAAGCTCGATGGTTCGGCGAAATTCATTTTTGAAATCCGCTTCGCTCGCTTCGACGGCTTTGCCTTTGGCGACATCCGCTTCGACTAAATTAAGCTGCGTCTGTTGTTCGCCAATGGCAGCCATTCCCGGCTGAATAAAAAACGAATAGCCGAGGTATAAAATCAGCAGCGCGGGGACCAGCCCGACCGCGACCGCGACCGCGACTCCGCGCTTGGCTAAAGCGTTCAAAAAAGATTCGAGTGGTTGATTGATTTTTTCCATTATTGTTTTGCTCCATTAACAATGACCTGGGAGCCGGTCGGCGGCTGATTGGGATTAACCGGCGCGGCGGTGGTAGTTGCCGGAGTCGGCGGTGGCTGACCGGCGGGCGGGGCGCCGGCAGGTTTGGCTTCCTGCGCCTTGATACCGCTTGCCGGTGCGAAGTTGCCTTTAACCTGAAAAGCGGAGATACCGGGCGGGAGAGAACCGTTCAGAGTGCCGCCGCTTGCCGGTTTATCGGAAATGCGCGAGCCTTGTTTGAATTCGACGGACACGCCGGAAAAGTATTTCTTCTCCGTGTCCGCCTCAAGCGGCAGTTCGATTGATCGGGCGAATTGGGAAACGGCGTATTCGTCTCTGGCAAGTCCCTTGAGTTCAAAATTGCCGCCGGGCATAATTTTTAAATCGCTGACGAAAAAATCGGCAGTGCGCGGAAAAAGCGGATCGAGCCGGGCGGCAAAGCTGAGGGCAGCACCCTGCATTTTTCGCAGACCGAAAATTTGTCCCATCAGATCGGCAAACCATTTCTGACTGCCTTCGAGCGCGGCACGATTGGTGATTTTCGGTTGCAGCCGGGCTTTTTCCGCCGTCGCATCAAAGGTTCTGGTATCGAGCGCGGCAGTAATGCGCCAATTATTAACGATTAAACCGATGACTAAACCGAACGCGCAGGCGACGGGAAGCAGCAGACAGACAACGGCAAGCCGTCTTCGGGCGCGGGAGTGGTCGTGCCGGACTTCGAGTTTTTCATCAAGAACCGCCTGATGCTGCTGCGCGATGTCGTTGGCGAGATTAATTGCCGGAACCAGGACGGTCGTTTCATCGGATGTGCCGAGCAGCAAACCGCTGACGATAATTTCTTCGACCGGCTCTGAAATTTGGACGAAAGGTAAGGCGATTTGTTCGGCAAAATCGTTCAGCACAAAGGCGAGGGGAGCAAACAAATTGCTCGTCGCCGTCCAGTAAATTCGCTTGACGTTGATCGCCGCCTGCGATTCATCTTCCGGCAGAATGCGCTGATAAAACTGTTCGGTCAGAAAATTGAGAACGCTTTCGGAATACATCTGACCGAGAAACGATCCGATGTCCATTCCGGGCGGGATCAGTTCGTCAGCCACTTTCAAATCGAATAATTCACCGAGTTCGAGAAAAAGACCGTTTTCGGGATTCCAGAGCGCAAAGCCCACTCCGTCAGGCGTAAAAGTGAAAACGGCGATTGTTTCATTGCCGCTCAAACGGGCGAAAAATTCGCCGTCGCTGATTGAAAGATGGCGGGTGATCGCGCGAAGTTTGGTTTCGATTGATTGGAGCGCGGCGGGAGTCGGAAATTCCGGGCGCAGAAAAACCTGGGCAGTCAGTTGGTCCGCATTCAGAGACTGCATCGCGGGCAGAAAGGTTTTCTGCGTCAGTTCCAGATTTTCCCGCGAATGTTCGGTCAAACTTAACAGATTATTCGGAAGGCGGGTAAAATCATACGCGCTCGCGCTCAAAGCGAATTCAAAGAGCGGTCTGCCGTCCGTCCCCATCGCGTTGCCGTTTGCCGATTCGATTAGCCATTCG
This sequence comes from Pyrinomonadaceae bacterium, assembly GCA_026786155.1. Lineage (GTDB taxonomy): Bacteria > Acidobacteriota > Blastocatellia > Pyrinomonadales > Pyrinomonadaceae. Next base: position 2,118 of record JAJAYR010000157.1, on the reverse strand, counting down.
AGAAGATCGGAATCGGTGAGCGTCAGGAGCGAGTCAGGGGCGGCGAGAACGCGCGTCTGCTCCATAAACAAACTCGGAACGAATCGGTAAATCGTGTGTGCATCGGTTTTATAGCCGAAGGATTCGCGCCACTCGCTGAGATTGTCGAACAAATCCTCGTCAATCGGAAAATGAACGAGGTTCAATTGTCCGTCCGGCTGATAAGATGCCGCGCAAAGTGTGATATTGACCGGATTTAGGCAAAGGGCAACATCGTTACTGAATTGGGTATTCATATTAGTCATTTTTTTTGTCTAAAGTTAAAAATTAACGGACATCGTAAACTCGGTTCAAAGCTCGCGGATTAATCGAAAACCGGACGTTCTGGACGGTTCGTTGGGCTTCGATGCCTTCGTTGGCAACGTCGAAAGACACCTCGAAATTCATACTCGAAGGCTGGTTGTCCGCGAGTAGAGTGAAATTAGCGGCGGACGGCAAAACCAAATCCCAAGCACTGCCTTCGGTTCGGCGGTAGAGTCCGCTGCCTCCGTCGCCGACCCGGTATTCAACCGGCGCGGCAATTTTGACGACGCGGATGCCGCGCTGAAAAGTGAAAAAGGCAAAATCCGTATCCCGGGAACGAAGTTTGTCAAAGCCGGGATAGTTGCCGTCCTGAAGCGGTTTGACCGTCAGAATGTTGCCGACGACCGTTTCGACGGCGAGCAGCACCGATCTTTGATTAAAGAAATCAGCGATAAACAAAACGTCGCCCGGTCGAAGCGCGGCAGCGATGTCAATGAAAATCGTTTGATTGCCGTCATTCGGGCGAATCAGCGCATCCTGCGTCAGATTCATCACGTTTTTCCGTACATCGCCGGAGAGAATCAGAAAACCGCCGCTCGTTTGAACCACCGGCGACATCATTCGGACATCATCATAAAAGGGCATTAGCGGCAGGCGGACGGCGTTGTTATTGTCATCGCTCAAAACGACTTCACTCGCGCTTAATTCGGTATCGTAAAGAATGCTGCCCGACGGCATTTCCAAAGCAATTGTTTTGAAACTTGGGGTGCAGGGAGACCGGCTTTGATGGAGAATGCGGGTTGCCTGCCAGAAGGTTACGAGACATTGAAAGTCGGCGTTTGAACCGCTCGAAGAAAAAATCAGTTTAACCGGAACATCAAAATCCACACCGGCGTTTTGAACGGTGCGAACAACGGAACGACTTTCGGATATTTCGACGGTTTCCGAACCACGCGAGAGTTGCCGGGAAATGCCCCACGAACGCGATGCGTCTTCCGCGTCCTTAACCACGACGTTAAAATTTGAGCCGGTAAAATTAAGTTCCGAATTGCCGCGAAACCGCACGGCTGATTGAAGCGCGTCTCCCGTCGTCTCCATATTGCGGGTAATGGTTCTGGAAACGGTATAGTCGGGATGAGGCGCGAACGGGACGCGCAGATTGCCGGCAAAAGACTGGTTGTTCTGGACGGTCAGATTATGTCCGGTGCGCTCCAGATCGTTACGAAGAACGGTCGCGGAAAAACCCGCGTCCTCGTGGCGTTTAGTGGTTTCATTGATTTCGCCGGTCGTGCGGATTACTTTGAGGTAAAACGCGCCGAAGACGGTGAAAACGAAGAGCATTATCGCCGAAGCGAGCAGCAAATCAATCAGCGTGTAACCGGATTGAGAAGTGTTTTTCATATTTTTAGAAAGTGCGGTTTTCAAAACCGATCCACCGCGAGCCGTCATAGCGAAACCGCTCGATTAAACCGCTCGGATGAATCGCCACGCCGACCGCCGCCACCGCTCTGTCATTTGCCGAACCGACAAAATACACAGTCCAAAATGGAGTTTCCGAAAGTATCGGCGTATCGCTGACTACCGCGCCGTCCGGCAATGCGTCCCAGGTTCCGCCCGTTACGCGACGTTGAAAGGCATAGGCGCGACCGTCGCCGTCGAATCCGATTTGCGAAACAAGTACGCCGCGTCCGTCGCTGCCGCCGGCGATCAGCGGGATGTCGCCTAAATCGGAAGCTCGGCGAGCGATTCGCCAGCCGTCCGGCAAAATAAGCGCATCATCGCGCCGGGCGATACGCCACGTCGGGTTAATAGCCGTTGTGAGACAGGTCACAGCCG
>JAJAYR010000156.1 GCA_026786155.1 Pyrinomonadaceae bacterium | reverse complement strand
TGTGCCAGCCGACTATGACGGCGACGGCAAGGCGGATGTCGCGGTGTTCCGCCCGTCCAACGGCACCTGGTATTTGCTCAGAAGTCAGCTTGGATATACGGGCATCGCATTCGGCGCAGGCACGGATTTGCCGACTGCCGCCGATTATGATGGCGATGGCAAGGCGGATGTCGCGGTCTTCAGAAGCGGGACTTGGTATCTGCAGCAATCAACGGCTGGTTTTACCGGCGTAGCATTCGGCGCGTCAACTGATAAGCCGATTCCGAATGCTTTTGTTCCTTAAAACAATTCATTCAGAGAATAAAGAAAAGTTGTAAACTTCAAAACTTACAGCTTTTCTTTAATTTGTAAAAGCAGGATGTGAAATCGAAATCAAGGCTATCAAAGCGGCTAATTCAAATGCTGAATATACGATAGATATAAAGAACGATTCCGGTTTTTATTCGACGACGCGAGAACTGCTGCTGGCGCACTTCGGCGCAAAAAATCTGGTTATTACCGGATTTTCGACCGACATTTGTATTTTGTTCACGGCGAGCGATGCCTATCTGCGCGATTTTGAAATCACAGTGCCGCGCGACTGCGTAACTTCCAACGATTTGCCGGAACACGAACGCGCTTTAAAATATATCGAGCGCGTGCTAAAAGCCGACCCGCGCCCGTTGAAAGAAATCAATTTTAAATGAGAGATGAGAAATGAGAAGTAAGAAATCTAACGAATATAATTTCTCACTTCTCAAATTTCATTTCTCATTTAAGTTCACCGTTTTTGAAAATAGCTCATCGCCATCGAAGCCAAATCGTCCATCGAACTGCCGTCTTTGTCTTTGTCCAAATATCCTGAAACCATATCCATCATCGGATTGCCCGAAGACTGCATCGTCTGCTGCTGTTCGCCGAGCATATTTTGTAACCCGTTCGCGTCCAGATTCTGTTCCTGTTTTTTCTTGCCCAAAAAGCCCATCACAATCGGCGCGAGCGTGATTAAAAGCGTGGCGACCTGCCCGATGTCCATTCCGCTTTTCTGGCTGACCTGCTGGGCGACCGCGCCTTGATTGCCGCCGAAAATATGTCCCAAGATTCCCAGCCCGTCGTCGCTCGGCGTTTGATTGCCGCCGCCCAAGAAACTGCCGAGATTGTCGAGAATTCCGCCGTCGTGCTGCTGCAAGGCGTTGTTCAGATTCTCCGCGCCCTGCGGTTCTTTCGCGTTGTTTGCCAAACTGTTCAAAAGCATCGGCAAAGCCATCTGAATCGCCATATTCGTGACCGTCGGATTTGCGCCGAGTGTGCTGCTGATCTGGTTGACGGCTTGACTTCCCTGCTGCTGACCCAATAAATCTTCTAATGAAAACATAATTTTGTTTCTCCTTTTTTTCTTTAAGTTCGTCGCTGTTTCGTAATCATAACAGATGCGATTCAAGAGTGAAACAATTGATGGCGCGTCGGTTTTCTTTGCGAACCTCAGCGTTACTTGGCGATACCAAATCTTTGGAACGCCAAGTAACGCTGAGTTAAGACGCAGAGGTTCGCGGAGGTTTTGATTCGTAAAATAGAAAGTTTTCGATTTTCCTGCTAAATTTGAAACAGCAAAATGAGTAACGAGCCGAACGGTTTCATCAAAAAATACTTAATTTTACCCGTCGTTTCAACAGCTTTTTTCACGCTGTTTTTGGCGGGTTCGTGTTCCCGGATAAACCAACGGACGTTCGTTCCGTTCGATAAAACACGGACGATTTCAAACGATGTGGAAAAGTTCGGCGAGCCGTTCGGAATTGCGGTCAGAGACGGCGAAATTTTTGTTTCCGACGGCGCCACGGGAAAAATCCGGCGCATCTCGAACAATCAAACTTTTACGCTCGTGTCCGACAAATTCGACACGCCTTCGGGAATCGCGTTTGATAAAAACGGTAATTTAATCGTCGCCGATTCGGAAACGCACACGATAAAACGATTGAATGTCTCAAACGGCGAAATCGAATTAGTGGCAGGTGTGGAAAATCAAAAAGGTTACGCCGACGGTAATTCAAACGCCGCGCTTTTCAATGCGCCGATTGGCGTAGCGATTTTGGAAGATGTAATTTTCGTTGCCGACACCTATAACGATAAAATTCGCGTCATTGAAAACGGGAAAGTTATGACAATTGCCGGCAGCGAGCAGGGTTTTGCCGACGCGGAACGCGGATTTGAAGCGAAATTCGATACGCCGTGCGGTTTGGCGATTTGGCAGAACAAGTTGCTCGTCGCCGATTTGGAAAACCGACGAATTCGCGTCGTCGAAATCGGCGGCGAAACACGCGGCAAAACTTGGACTTTAGCGGGAAACGGGGCGGAGAATTCGACCGATGGATTTTTAAATCAAGCGAGTTTTGTCGCGCCGACGGCGATTACCGTTGATTTGTTCGGCGCGATTTACGTCGCCGACGGCAATTCGATTCGCGCCATCGGAAGAAAACTTTTCGCGGCGGTCGAAACGATTTCCGACACGAAACGCGGTTACGCGGACGGCGATTTGCGCCCGTCAAAATTTAATAGCGTGAGCGGTTTAGCGAGTGATGGAAGCGGCAATCTGTTTGTCGCCGACGCGGATAATCAAGCCGTCAGAGTTTTAACGGGCTTGGATGTCGGCGTGGAAATGACGACGGAAACGATTAAAAACTCGCGTTTTAAGCCTGAAGAATTCAGAACGCTTCAGCCGCCGCGCTGGACTTACAATCCGCCGGAAAATAAACGCGAAATCGCCGGAACGCCCGGCGAAATTCGCGGCGAAATTAAAGATGCCGATTCGCAGGCGTGGTTTCACAACGGACTCGATATTGTCGGCGGTTACGGCGAAACGGCGCGGTTCATTCGCCACGAAAAAGTTCTGCTTCCCGTATCAACCGAAAATTTTGCCACGCTGCGCGAACTTATCCGAATGCCGACGCTCGGTTACATTCACATTCGACTGGGGCGCGACGCGACGGATAAAATTTTCGATGATCAACGCTTTCAATTTTCGCGCGACGAACGCGGCAAATTGACGAATGTGCGCGTTCCGCGCGGCGCGAAATTCGCGGCGGGCGAAGCGATTGGAACGCTCAATTCGATGAATCACGTTCATCTCATCGCGGGCAGAAGCGGCGCGGAAATGAACCCGCTCGACGCGCTCATTTTGCCGGGCGCGTCTGATGTAATCGCGCCGACGATTGAAAAAGTTTCGCTCTTTGATGAAAATTGGAAGCCGCTCGGTGAAACCGAATCCAATACGCCGCGTATCAAACTGAACGGCAAAATTCGCGTCGTCGTCCGCGCCTACGACCGAATGGACGGTAATGCCGAACGCCGAAAACTCAGCGTTTATCGCGTCGGTTATCAAGTTTTGCAAGCAGACAAAACGCCGCTTTCGGAAATCAATTGGACGATTTCGTTCGACCGTCTGCCCGCCGCGGAAGCCGTCAAATTCGTTTATGCCGTCGGCAGTAAATCCGGCGCGACGGGCGAAACGATTTTCAATTATATCGCGTCAAACCACGTCAACGGCGACGAATTTCGGGAAGATTTTTTCGACGCGGATAGTTTGGAAAACGGAAACTATATTCTGCGCGTTTTCGCGTCTGATTTTTTCGGCAATCAAACGACGCGGGAAATCGAAATAATCGTGTTAAAATGATTCTCCAAAGGAAGTAAAAAGTTATGGCGGCAGTTTTAGAATTATCCAAACCGAAACTTACTAAAAACGAAGTTTTATACGGCGTAAGTTGGGAGATGTATGACGAACTCGTCGCGGATAACCGCAATTCGCAGTTTCCGCGTCTGACTTACGACAGCGGCATTTTGGAGATAACTATGTCGAATTCTTTGCAGCACGAGGAAGACAGCCGGAATTTGGCGGCTTTGTTCGAGCAAATCGCCGTTGAATTGGAAGTTAATTTTCGCCGGAGCGGTTCGACGACTTTCAGGCGAAAAAATATCAGTAAAGGTTTTGAGCCTGATTCTTGTTTTTATATTCAGTCGCTCGAAAAAATCGTGGGCAAGGAAGATTTGAATTCAGAAGTTGACCCGCCGCCGGATTTGATAATCGAAATCAACAAAACGAGTTCGCCGCGTCAGCGAATGCCGATTTTTGCGGCGTTCGGCGTGGCGGAAGTGTGGCGATTTACAAAAAAACAAGTCAAATTTTACGTTTTGCGCGAAGGCGTTTATCTGGAAGCGAAAATGAGCCTGGCACTGCCGATTCTGGCGAGCGAGCAGGCGACGGATTTTCTGCTCGACGCGCGGACGATGAGCAGCACGGCGTGGGCTAAACTGCTTCGGAATTGGATTGCTTCGGCAAAAATAGATTGGGTGAAATGATGAAAAATATATTGACAATTTTTACTTTTTTAACTTTTTCGTTAAACGCATTTTCATTCGGCGCAGACGTTAAATCCGCGCCGAAGGTGATTCGCGCTGCGCCGCCCGCGCCGCGCATTTCGGATGCGGAACGGCAAACCGAATTAGCGAAACGCCGCGCCGCAGTTATCGAACAAATGGCTGATAATTCGACGCTGATTTTGATGAGCGCCGAACCGAAAAATTATGCGGGCAACGTGGATTTTATGTATCGGCAGGAAAATAATCTTTATTATTTGACGAATCTCAAACAAAATAGCGCGACGCTCGTTTTGACGAAAGACGGCGGGCAAGCGAACGAATTTTTGTTTTTGCCGAAACGCAGTCCGGCGGCGGAAACGTGGAACGGCAAAATGTATTCACGCGAAGATGCAAATAGAATTTCGGGCGTGAAAACGATGATTGATGCGGTTGAATTAAAGGATTTTCTGCAAGCCTTAAAAGATAAAAAAGCGTTCGCAGCAAAAGACGGAACGAGCATTTCAAATGCCGCCACGATTTACATGCTGCTTCCCGAAGACGAAACGGACGGCGACGGGAAAGCGGAATATCGCCGGGAAACCGAATTTGCGAAAACTGTTTCCGGCTTAAAAATCGAAAATGCGCGACCGCTTTTTGAAAATTTACGACTGATAAAATCGCCCTGGGAAATTAAACTTCTTCAGCACGCGATTGACATCACGACCGAAGCGCAAATGCGTTCGATGGCGATGGTCGGCAAAGCGAAATGGGAATATGAAGTTCAGGCGGAAGTCGAATACACTTTTCGCCGCCGCAACGCCGATTATTGGGGCTATCCGTCAATCGTCGGCTGCGGTCCGAACGCGACGACGCTGCATTATGTCGAATCGCAGGGCGAAGTCAAACAGACCGATTTGATGCTGATGGATGTCGGCGCGGAATATGACCATTACACGGCGGACGTGACGCGCACTTATCCGGTCAGCGGCAAATTTACCAGAGAACAAGCCGAAATTTACAACGCCGTTTATGACGCGCAGGAAGCCGCCGCAAAAAAAATTAAACCGGGCGCGAACTTCCGCGACCCGGCGCAGGCGGCGACCGAATCAATCAAACAAAGTCTGACGAAATTGGGTTTAATAAATGCGCCGAACGCGACTTATCAAATAATTTTTCAGGGCAAACCGATTGAAATGCCGCAGTATCGCCTGTGGTTTATGCACGGTTGGGGACATTGGCTCGGAATGAACGTCCACGATGTCGGCGGCGACGGCGCGACGGTTTTGAAGGAAGGAATGGTGATGACGAACGAGCCGGGCATTTACATCCGCGAAGACGCGCTCGACTACCTCGCCGACACGCCCGCGAACAAAGCCTTTTTGGATAAAATTCGTCCCGTTTTCGAGAAATATAAAAACATCGGTGTTCGCATCGAAGACGATATGCTCGTAACGGCGGGCGGCACGGAATGGATGACGAAAAATCTGCCGCGCAAAATCAGCGAAATCGAGGCGTTTATGGCGCAAGCGTCGAAGGAAATGAATTACACGGCAGCGAATTTCGATTTTCAGCCGACGCTTGCAACAGTTAATTTTGATAATTTTTTGAGCGTGAGTTTATTCGATTGGAAAGATGAACCGATGAACGGCGTAACTATTCGGCGCGGCTGGATTTCGAGCGGCAAAGCGATTGCCGATTCGGGTTTGTCGCATCTCGAAGACTTGCGCGGCGAGTGAGTTAAGTCGTATGAGCATATTGAGTTTAATTGAGAGATGTCCGCCTCAAGTTCAATGATTTGCCAAGTTGGTATTTTATACATCATTAATTTCTAAGCGAACATCTCTGCAATGCACGCTCACTTCACCAAAATCGCCGTCAACTTTATATGTGTCGTCGCTTTCGCAACGTAATGATTCAACATTTCCATAATCAATACTTCCGTCAATGTCATTCGTATGCTTCACGGAATCCATCGGCAACAAACCATCAATGCTTTGAACATCATCAAAAACCAAAGTCCCGCGTTTGTAGCAAGTATATTCTCCATTGACGGGCGGCGTGTAATATTTATTTCCCTGCCATAAGCTGACTTCCAAATCGAAGACGAGTTTTTTCACAGCAAAATCGAAATACCAGCCAAGAATAAAACTATCTTCTAGATCAACACCATCAAAAGTAATTATTTTCATTTTTAACGGAACTTTTGCGTTACCAAATACATCTTTGCCAATCGGTTAAATTTTCCTTACACTTGCCTACAATGTCAATTGATTCAAGCCTTCCTTTAGTCATCGTCAATCCAAAATCAGCCGCCGGTTCAACCGAATCGGCTTGGGCGGGGATCGCTTCGGATTTGCGGGCGCACTTCGGCGCGTTTCAAGTTGCATTTACGAAAAAGTCAGGCGACGGTCTTTTACTGGCGAAACGCGGCGCGGAAAACGGGCGCGGATTTATTATCGCCTGCGGCGGCGACGGCACGATCAACGAAGTGGCAAACGGGATTTTAGAAAGCGGAAGAGATTGCGAACTCGGCATTTTACCGAACGGGAC
>JAJAYR010000155.1 GCA_026786155.1 Pyrinomonadaceae bacterium | reverse complement strand
GCGCGAACGGCAAACCTTGAAAGCGGACGGTTTCGCCGTGTTTGCTGAAGATAACGTCAATTTTATCGGGGGAAAGTTTGATTATCTCCGTCGCGGTCTGACTTGGATTGATCGCTTCAGCCACCGAAATTTTCGGCGGTTTTTCGCGCCATAAATCGGCAGTTTCGAGTTTTCGTTTTTCCTTTATTCGGTTTTCCGGCGTTTTGGAATGTTCGCGGGCAACCTCTTTAATCGTGATTTTCGACTTCCAATGTTCGGCGAGCAAAGCGTGAAGTTTTCGCAAATTCGCATAAAGTTTTTTTTCCGCCAAAATCCAAACCGCCGCCACCGGATTCTTTTTCCGGCTGCCGAGTTTGACCGCCCATAAAACCGCCGTCGTCAAAAGGTTTTCCGGCGCGGCACGGTCGGAAACATCGGCGAGAACGGCGATTTGTTTTTTGTTCGACGGCGCGAAAACGATTTCGGCGAACCGTCCGTTTTCCTTGTTCAAGCCGACGCGGATTAATTATGATTGCGGATTTTCGGCGATTACGAGATGAGCGATTCGGTTGGCTTTTTCCAGGCGTGCTAATTCGACCGCCGCGCTCAACTCGCCGGCGGAGATGCGCGGCACGAATTTTATGCGGTCGGTTTCGGTTTGAAAGTTGCGCGAAACATTGATAATCAAACCATCTTTTTCGATTTTATAGTCGGCGACGCGCCAGAGTTGAAAGCCTTTTTCGTCAAGCAGTCCGAGGCTGATTTTGCCGCGTTCAGCCGTGAACTCGATTTCCCGATTTTGCAGCGCGAAACTTTTTCCCGAGGCGTGAACGATCAGCCATTCGTTGTTCGATTTGAGAATTTCGGTAATTTCCGCGAGCGCGGTTACAGGATTCATTTTTTGAGTTTTTCTTTCATTTTTCGCATCAGCGATTTTATCATCGCCTCCGACCAAAGCGCATAGCCGTGCGGCGAAGGATGAACGCCGTCGGCGAAAAAATCGTCGGAAGGTGTCCCCGCTTCGTCGTAATAAAAAACATTTTCAAATTCGTTCGCCAGAATTTTCGCGTTTTCGTGATGCAGGTGCGAGATGCGCCACAAAACCATTTTCAAAGTCGTCGGCAAGGTTGTAAAATCCATCACGCGCGGCGTGTTTGCCAGTAAAATTACGGCGTTCGGATATTTTTCGCGCAGAATCGTCAAAAGTTTCGTCATTCCGCCGCGCCATTTATTCGGACTGCTGACTCTGAAAGTATCGTTGCCGCCGAGCGCGACGACCACGAAATTCATCGGCGTTTTCGGTAAATCAGGAACGAGCCGGTCGAGAGTTTCGTTGACCGTGATTCCGCTTTCGCCCAAAACGTGCCAGCGGACGGATTTTTTCAATTCCAAGCTCAGATATTTGGCGAGTTGTCCGGCGAGTGCTTCGGCGTGGTTGTTCGCCCCGACACCGGCGACGGTTGATTAGCCGATTGCCAGCAGATTTACCGTCTCGGCAAATTCACCGAACTTACCGACGACTGCGCCGCCCGCGTCGGGCAATCTGCCGATTTTACGCCGCACGCGCCGCCCTTGCCAGTAGAGAAAAGGGACGAACGGCAACACGAAAATTCCGCCGACGACGAAAAAAGTTTGGAGCGTTTTGGGTTTCATAGGTTAAGTTTAGGATTATCTCATTTTAAGGGAAATTTTAACGAAAAGGCGCAAAGGCGCGAGGACGCAAAGATTTTTGATTGCCAAACCGACAGTCGAAAACATTTGGTTTTCTTTGCGCCTCCGCGCCTCCGCGTCTTTGCGCCTTGGCGTTTAAAAAAACTGAGAAAGACCTGAAATTATACAAAATGTTTAACCGATTGAGTTATTCAGCCGTTCGCGCAATATGATAAAATTGCTTTTCGCCGAATGTTGCCGCTCAAATTTACAAAAATTCTTTTATCCGTTGCGCTCTGCGGTTCGGCGTGTCGTTTTTGGCAGCCGAAACCCGAAGCCGCGCCGTCGCCGTCGCCGGTCTCGGTCGAAGCGGCAAAAAGCGACGCGCCTTTCGGAACGAAAGAGCCGGAAATTTTTCAAACGGAAATCGTCGTCACGTCCAACGGTGTCGAGACGGTAATTTTTGCGGCGCGAAACGGCGCGAATCGTTTGACGGTTTACGATTACCGGAAAAAATCGGAGTTTGCACTGCTGCTCAACGGCGAAGGTTCGTCTTTCATTATCGCCCGCCGTCTGAAAATTTACACGGAAAATCAGGCGGTGCGCGGCGGCGAAACACCGGATGATTTTTCAACCGCCGAGTTGCTTAATTTCCCGCCAATCGCCGTTTACGAACTGCTCGGCGCGGAAAACGGTTTGACTAAATACCGAGTCGTTTCAGAGGCATCGAACGCTTCGGAAATAATTGTGACGGTTGACGAAAAAATCAATCTGCCGGTTAAACAGGAATTTTACAGCGTTTCGGACGGGCGGAAAACTTCGGTTTCCACCACCGAGTTGAAAAACTTCGCTTTGCAAACCGACGCTCAAAACTTTGAGTTGCCGAAAGATTACAAAAAGGTTTCGGCAGCCGAGTTTCAGGACGTTCGACGGCGCGAACGATGAAAAAAAATGAACTTAGAAATAAAAAAATTCGCCCGCTATTTCGCGCCTTACAAATGGAATCTCATTCTGGGAATTTTGTTTATTCTCATTTCGATGGTGTTCGGGCTTTTGATTCCATATTACGTCGGGCGGGCAATTGACGATTTGAGCGCGGACATTACGCAGGGCAAAATTATCTTCTATCCGCTCGTGATTCTCGTTATCAGCGGCATCAGCGGCGTTTTTGTGTTTTGGCAGCGGCGGGTTTTGATAGATACTTAGCGCCATATAGAATAAGATATTCGGCAGGATTTTCACGCCGCGCTGGTTAATCAGCCGCACCATTTATTTCAAAATAACCGCGTCGGCGATATGATGGCGCGGGCGACCAACGATCTGGGCGCGATTCGGCAAATCGTCGGTCCGATGATTTTATATTCGTTTCAGGCGATTTTCGCAATGGCGATTGTTTTGCCGATTCTCCTTAACATCAACGTCAAGCTGACTTTGTTTCTGCTGATCCCTTTGCCGTTCGTTTCCCTGACGGTCAAATATCTCGGCGAGCAGGTTCACGTCCGATTCGAGAAAATCCAGGAATACTTTTCGGAAATCACGGCGCGGGCGCAGGAAAATCTTTCGGGTGTCCGCGTCATCCGGGCTTACGCGCAGGAATCGGCGGAGATTGAGAAATTTCAGGAATTAAACCGCGAATATGCCAAACGCAATGTCGCGCTCGTCAAATTCAGCGCGGCGATGCGACCGCTGCTCTTCTTTTTTATTGGTCTCGGTTTTGTGATTATCGTCGCCGTCGGAGTTCCGATGGCGGTGCGCGGCGAAATCACGGCGGGTGAATTTACGGCATATATTCTTTATCTGCAAAGGATGATCTGGTATCTCATCGCGTTCGGC
>JAJAYR010000154.1 GCA_026786155.1 Pyrinomonadaceae bacterium | reverse complement strand
ACACTATCCTTAATAGTCTGGAAATTAAATTTGAAGGTGTTTTGAGTTCCGTCTTGAGACGGCTTTCCGCCGCGCTTCGCTGGCGGACGCACGCTCAAGCGTGGACTCTGAACGGAAAACCGATATTGCCGCTCTTTTTTGATTAACGATTGGGTAATTCTATTGATACAAATCGGGAAATTGCTTTCGCAGACTTTCGACCTTCGGTTTGTCGTTGGCGACGATATACGGTTGGTTCGGGTGTTGAACGAGATAATTCTGATGATAATCTTCCGCCGGATAAAAGTTTTCGAGAGCGACGACTTGTGTCACAATCGGCTGGACGAAGGCTTTATCGGCAGTTAATTTGCTGATGAAATTTTGGGCGGTCTGCTTTTGTTCATCGCTGGCGTAGAAGATTGCCGAACGGTATTGTGTGCCGGTGTCGGGACCTTGCCGGTTGAGTTCCGTCGGGTCGTGCGCGACGGCGAAAAACACTTTAAGCAGTTGTTCATACGAAACTTTTGACGAATCGAACGTGATTTTAACCGCTTCGGCGTGTCCGGTTTCGCCGCCGCTGACCGTTTCGTAATCAGCCGTTTTCGCGTCGCCGCCCGAATAACCGGAGATAACGCCGCTGACTCCTTTGGTGTGTTCAAAAACCGCTTCCAAACCCCAGAAACAGCCGCCCGCAAACACGGCGGTCTGTTCGCTTTTCGACGTTGAAGAAGAAGACGCGATGACCGCCGGTGGCGGTGTCGGCGTGGCGGAAGCGCGGTTAGAAGAACTTTCAGCCACGCCGCAAGCCGTCGCCGCGCCGCATACAAGAACGAAAAGAAACTTGAAATAATTAAAATACATAAATAATTTCTCCCTCGAAGTATAAAAATCTTGTCGCCTAATCTAAATGACGGATTGCTATTCCGTTATTAACTGTTAAATACTGCGGCAGGCATCGGATATTCCCGAATCCGTGCTTTCGACGGAAAAATTTTATTTTAAGCCCATCCAAGTTGTCGGTTATTGATGTTTTATTTTTGTTCGCCGCAGTTTTCGACTTTCGTCCAGCTTTTCAGCGTCATCTGATTTTTTAAGCTGCGGAAAATTACCGTCTGCACGAATTCCTTGACTTCTGCGTCGTCGAAATCGTCAATCCGAAAAATTTCGATGCAGAGTTTGTAATTCGTTCCCGCGACCGTCTGGCGTTCGGCGGTTTCGACCAACTGCAAAGTAACTTCCGTGCTTTTTTTTTTAGATACGTCTTTCACGGCAAATTCCGCCGCCGCGACGACTCCGGCATCGGTTTTGGCGACTTTTTTATAACCGCCGGTTTTTACCTGCGCGAAATTGTTCGCCGCCAACGCGCAGATAACGGCGAACGCGGAAGTCGTCAAAAATATCTTCAGATTATTTTTCATTTGAGATCTCTCGTTTGAAATTAGGAAAGCCGTCTGTAAAGATAGCATAAAATCCGGCGGAAACAGCCGGATTTTTCAAATCTCGAAGAAATCGCCCGCCTTGCTCATCCATTGGAATTCGATGGTTTCCCTTTTGAGAAATCTGCGATTTGTTTTTTCAGTTCTTTAACTTCATCTTTCAAACGAGCGGTGCCTTTGAGGTGCGCGTTCTGGCGTTTATATTCGTCGAGCGGCTGCACCGGCGTTCCCCACCAAACACCCGCGCGGACGATTTTGCCGGGCAAAACTCCGGCTTGCGAGCCGATAATCGCGCCGGTTAAAATGCGAGCGTGGTCGCCCATTCCGACTTGTCCGCCGATGACGCAATCGTCTTCGATAACGGTCGAGCCGGAAATTCCGGTTTGCGCGGCGATGACGACGCGCTTGCCGATTTGGACGTTGTGCGCGATTTGCACGAGATTATCAATCTTCGTTCCCGCGCCGATTCTGGTTTCGCCCAACGCGCCTCTGTCAATACAAGAATTCGCGCCGATTTCCACGTCATTTTCGATTATCACAGTTCCGATTTGCGGAAATTTAACGTAGCCGTTTGCGCCGTCGCGCACGAAGCCGAAACCGTCCGTGCCGATGACCGCGCCCGCGTGAATCGTGCAGTCGTCGCCGATTGAAACATCGTCGTAAATTATACAGTTCGGATGAATAATCGAATTTATGCCGATTGAAACATTGCCGCCGATTCTCGCGCCGTCGCAAATCTGCGCGGCTGCACCGATTTTTGAATTTTCGCCGATTGAAGCGAACACGCCGACGTGAACTCCTCCGCCGATAGCGGCTGTTTCGTGAATGTTCGAGTTCGGGTGAACGCCGCTGCTTGTCGGCAATTTATAAAGTATTGCCGCGATTTTAGCGAAAGCGAGTTTCGGGTTTTTGACTTTGATATACGAACAAGAAATTTCCGCGTCGAAATTTTCGGGAACGAGCAGACACGCGGCGTTTGACGATTGAAATGTTTCGGCTTTTTCGACGAAGGAAATTTCGTTTTCCTTTGCTTTGTCTAAACTTGCGACGCGAAAAATTTCGATTTCGCCGTCGCGGCCGGATTAGGTTTTTAGGAATTAGGGTATTTACGGCATTTTGATTACAAAGGATGGGGTGGATTTTAGGGTGTGGGCTTAATGCCGTTTTTGGAATTTTTACTT
>JAJAYR010000153.1 GCA_026786155.1 Pyrinomonadaceae bacterium | reverse complement strand
ACGCCGCCGTGTTCGCTCAAATCGCTTATTTTTTCGAGTTCAACCTTTGCCGTCCGAATTTCGCCTTTGCCGGAGATGACGCGAACGCCCGGCAAATCTTCAAATTCCGCGTCCTTATCGCAATAAACGAAAACGGTCGTCTCCGGCAAACCGGCGGCGGAAACGGTGAGCGACTGCGGGCGCGTTCCGTTGACGGAAGCGGCAGTCGCTTCGGGAAATCTGACGTATTCAAACATCAAAGCCGCCAGTGCGGGCGAAAGTTTTTCATAAATCATAATTTTTCAATCGGCAGAAACACGCATTTAATCGCCTAACTTCCGCAGAAAGGAAATGCTCGGCGCGAAAAAGTATTCGCCGCCTTTCAATTTAACGAAGGTTTTAAATTCAAACGGTTTCGGCGGTTCTGCGTCGTCGCCCCATTTTGGATACCATTTTTGATATTCAAAATCCATCAAGTCGGGGTTTTGTCCGACAATCGGGTCTATTCCGACTTCCGATTTGCCGAAAAAAGCTGAAGTGTTCGCCCATCGCGCCTGAACAAATCCGAATTGTTTGGGAATGCTGCTTTGAAAACACATAAAAAGCAGCCCGACATCTTTTTCCGGGTCGCTGTTCGTTAATGGTTTGCCGTCCGCGTCCTTTTCCCGCTCGTCATATGTGATGCCGCGCCGCGCGAGACGATGACGCAACTCTTCTTCCTTTATTTTCCCGTCAATTAAACCGAGTTCGCCGCGCGGAGTCATTCGGCGGATGTGCGAGTGATACGGGCATTTGCTGGCGGTCGGCTGCCCGTTTTCGCCGATAAAATTGAAATTGTTGAAATCAATCAAACGGTCGTCGTTTTCGGTCGCTGACAATTCCAGCGGAACGCCGTTTCTAAAGCGTCCGACGATTAAAGCTCCGGCGCGTTCCATATCATCATCGGCGAGATTTAAGCAATCCGTTCCGGCTAATTTCCGCTCGGTCGCTTTAAATTCCCGAACATTTTGTTCGAGTTTTCGATAAACCAGATAACTGCCGAAAGAGTCTTCTTCGGCGGTCAAAACATCTTTCACCAAAACCAGTTTCAGCGGCGCCGCCGAATCCCAGCGGTCGAAACCGTTTTCCCTGTCCTTTTCAATGTCCGCTCGATAAAAATGCGGCTGGCTGATGCAGTCGCGGAAACCGAACGGCTCAATGGGTTTGCCGTTTTCGCGCAAAACTGTGCCTTCCTGCACGACGATTTTTGTCGTAACATTTTCTAAAGATTCCAGCACCCGCGCCGTTACGTCTTTTAATCGTTCGGCATCATCGTCCGCCAATAAAACCAGCGCGTGAGATTGATGGTCGCGGAAATGTTCTTCCCATTCTTCCGGCGGCGGGTCATTAAATTCCATTGCCCCGGCTGCCATTCCGTCTTTAAAGGAAACTTCGACCGCGTTGTCAATCGCATTATCTTCGACGAAATCTTCTAAATTATCGAATCCGAGCGATTTATAACCCGCCGCGCTCAAATAAAATCCGCCGAAAATGCGCCCGGAAATTTTATTGATATTAAACTCTTTCGATTCGTAATTTTGACGGTAAGCACTGGTGATATACCGCGCCGTAAAAATGGCAATCCAGCGGCGAACTTTTTCCGGTTCGGCGGAAAAAGTCAGAAATAAATGCGCGGCGCAGTTGCGTCCGTGCGACTTTAAAATGTTGCCCTGCAAATTCGCCAGCATCGCCGCGTATTTCGGGTTGTCCGGGTTGATTGGAGAGTCTTCCGAATTTAAGTCAATTGGCATCTCTTTCGTTGAATTTTAGGAGTTACGCAGTTGAACAAAAGAAATGCCAACGGTCAGCTAAAAGTTTTCTTTGCCGAACAGCGAATAGTTGATAGTTAAAAGCGAATAGCTGCGCTGGCAGCGTTATTCACTATTCACTATCAACTATTCGCTGTTTATTCGGATAAAAATGTACGCTCATCGTTCGATTTATTTCAACTGCGTAACTTCCTATATTTATGAATTTAAAACATTGACGGCGGTTTTCAAAGAATGCTGTAAAATCTCTAAATTATTTTCGTCAACGGCGGCGACGCTTTTTTCGCCGCGCGTGGCGGGCAAATTTTTATTTACCGCCGCCATTAAAATCGTCTGGACGTTTTTCAGTTTTTCTTCCAACGCTTCCCTTTCCTGTTGGGTTTGTTCGCGCGAATTCTGCGCGGCGTCGGCTTTTTTGGTTTGCCGGTTGATTTCGTCTTTCAGAGTTTCTTCGTTCTGCTGGGCGGGCAGCCTGCCGAAATAATAGCCGATGATGGTAAAAATCAGCGGCTCCAACCGCGTTACCAGCGTTACGTCGCTCAAAGGTTTCAGCCAGCCGAGCAACGCGCCGGTATATAAAACGACGAAAATCAAGGTTAATATAACCATCATCCAATTTTTTAGACTTGTCATATATTTTATCAATGAGAGACGATATTTCTTGAAAATTAAACGATTTCAGAGTATAAATGCTACGAATGATTTTATTTTATTTTCGCTCTGGAAGAATTTCGAGTCTTTACCTATAACGCACCGTTCGGGCGAAAAATACGTCATTTTAATCGAAAATTATTTAAAATAATTTTGCCGCAGCTTCAATACAGAGCAGCATCGAGAAACATAAATCACGTATAATCAATCGTCTATATGATTTCTTCGCTCGAAATTACAGGCTTACTGGTTGACTGGAGCAACGGCGACGAAGTTGCTTTGGAAAAGTTGCTGCCGTTGGTGGAAAAGGAACTGCATCGTCTCGCGCATCGTCAATTGAGAAAAATGCAGCCCGGAAACACGCTTCAAACGACGGCTTTGATTAACGAAACGTATCTTGTTTTGATAAAACAGAATCAGGTTCACTGGCAGAATCGCGCACACTTTTTCGGAATTGCCGCCCGGTTGATGCGGAGAATTTTACTGAATTATCTGCGCGACGGACAGCGGTTAAAACGCGGCGGCAACGCCGTCCGGGTTTCATTATCGGAGGCGACGGCAATTTCGGAAGCGAAAGCCGATGAATTTATTGCGCTGGACGACGCTTTGGAAAAACTCGCGCTGTTTGACGAACGGAAAAGCCGCGTCGTCGAATTGAAATTTTTCGGCGGCTTGAACGTCGAAGAAATAGCCGAAGTTTTAAAAATTTCTAATTCCACCGTCGTTCGTGATTGGGTGATGGCGAAGGCGTGGCTGGCGAGGGAAATCAGCGATGGAAATCAATAACTGGCAGCAAATCGAAGATGTTTTTCACTCCGCCGCGGCTCTGCACGGAGTCGAGCGGGCGGATTATCTCGCGCAATCCTGCGGTCAAAATCAGACGCTTCGCGCCGAAGTCGAATCGCTGCTCGCGTCTTTGGAAGAACGCCGTGATTTTCTGGAAGAACCGGCTTTCGATATGGGAATGAAAGTGCTGGAAAACAGTCTCGACATTTCGCTCACCGGACAGGAAATCGGCGGTTATAAAATTCTCGAAAAACTCGGCAGCGGCGGAATGGGCGAAGTTTATTTAGCCGACGACGTTCGCCTCAATCGCCAAGTCGCGCTCAAATTTCTTTCCAATTCGCTGGTTGACGATGCCTGGGCAAAACGACAGCTTTTCAGAGAAGCGCAAGCCGTTTCGATGATTGATCACCCGAATATCTGTCCGGTTTATGACGTGAAGGAAATCGGCGTTCACAGTTTTATCGTGATGCAGTATATCGAAGGCAAAACTTTGTCGGATTTGATTCGGAATCATCAGATTGAAGAAAAACAATACATTTCCATCGCGCGGCAAGTAACCGCGGCGCTGGCGGCGGCGCACGAAAACGGCATTATTCACCGCGATATTAAAGCCGGAAATATAATGGTGACGCCGAACGGTCAGGTCAAAGTTTTGGATTTCGGTTTAGCCAAAATCATCAAAAATCAAAAAGCCGGTAATTTGGGCAGCAGTCCGAGTTTAATGACGCAGACAAACGCGATTGTCGGCACGATTGCTTCTATGTCGCCGGAACAACTTCGCGCCGAAAAACTGGATTACCGGAGCGATATATTCAGTTTGGGCATTGTCTTTTACGAATTAGTTACCGGCAGAAACCCGTTTTTGCAAACGAGCGACGCCGAAACCATCTCGGCTATTTTAACCGAACAAATCAAACCGATAACCGTTCTCAAAAACGGCAATTCCGCGATTTTTAACCGCGTCATCAAAAAATGTCTGGAAAAGGACAAAGCGAAAAGATACCAATCGGTCAGTGATTTGGTTTTGGAATTTCAGAATCTGCAAGATAAAAAACCTGCAAAAATCGGAACGATGCTTTTTTTTCGCTCGCTCGCGGCGGCGGTTTTGCTCATTATTTTTCTGACCGTCGGCGCGTTCGTTTATCAACGGGCGAAAGCCCCGCGTTCGCTGGCAGTGCTGCCGTTTATCAACCTGAGCGCGGATTCTAAAAATGATTTTATGAGCGGAATGGCGGAAACGCTCATTCAAAAACTTTCCAATTCATCGCACATCAACGTCCGACCGTTCACGCAGGTCGCCAATTATAAAACGACCGACATCAATCCGGTCGAAATCGGGCAGAATCTCAAAGTTGACGCCGTGCTGACCGGCAAAATAATTGAGCAGAACAATCAATTGATTCTCGAAACGAAACTGATAAATATCGCCGACGGCAGTCAATTATGGAGCGATAACAGCGTTCTGAACGAATCCGACACTTTAGTTATTCAGAACAATATCTCGGAAAAAATCGTTTCCAAACTTCAATCGTCTTTGAACGGCAACGATTCAAAAATTCGCAATTCGCAATATACGGCAAACCCGGAAGCCTATAAATATTATTTGCAGGGCTTGGATTACTGGAAAAAAAGAGACCAGAACAATATCAAAAAAGCCATCGAAGCGTTTAATCTGGCAACGACGACCGACCCGAACTACGCGCTCGCTTATTCGGGTTTGGCATATTCCTACATCGTCCGCCCGTCGGTCAATTACAAAGCGATGCAGCCGAAGGAAGCGATAACGCTCGCCAAACTTTACTCGGAAAAAGCAATCGGGCTTGATGAAAATCTGTGCGAGCCGCACGCCGCGCTCGGCGCGATTCTGCATAAATACGAGTGGAATTGGGCGGCAGCCGAAAAGCAATACCGGCGGGCGATTGAACTCAATCCGAATGTCGCGCAGACTTATTACTGGTATTCTGATTTGCTTGCCGCTTCCGGTCGCTTTGACGAAGCCGTTCCGATGAGCCTCAAAGCCAAAGAACTCGACCCGTTCACGCCGTTAATGGATTTGAACGTCGGGCGCGTTTTGTATTACGCCCGGCGGTTTGACGAAGCGGAAAAATACTTGACCGCCGTTTTGAAAAAAGACCCGGACAACACCGGCGCACAGGCGATTTTGGCGTTCGTTTATTTACAGCAGCCGTCCGCAGAAAAACACGGCGCGGCACTAAAATTCCTTGAAGATTTATACGCTTCGGACAAAAAGGCTTACGCCGCTTCGCTCGGTTACGCTTACGGGAAAGCGGGCAAAAAAGCTGAAGCAATGGCGATTCTGAACGAATTGGAGCGGACGGAAAATTCCGACGATTATCTCCCGGCGCACGAAAAAGTTCTTATTTATCTCGGATTGGACGAGAAAGAAAACGCCTTTTTTTGGCTGGAAAAGGCTTATCAAGAGCGTTTTATGGGATTGGCGGCTTTGAATGTTGACCCGATTTACGACGGTTTGCGCCCGGATTCGAGACTGCAAAACCTTCTGATACGAATGAACTTTAATAATAGATTTTAATCGGTTTATGAATTGTCAGTTACTTTTACATCGGAATAGATGAAAGATAAGAGATGATAACTGATAGATTCGGACGGCGGTTTTATCTCTCATCTTTCATCTATCATCTATTCCGAATCATTTTCTCATCAGCATAAATTGTGCAGCCTCACCAACCTGTGTTGTATTTAGTTACGCGCAGTTTTTTTATTTTTGTATCTTTCTCAATTTCCGTTCGACTTCAACGGCTTTCAAATTTTTTGCATTCAGCGGATTGAGCAAATCCGAAACGAACCGCTTTATTTCCGCCGGAACATTTTTTCTCGAAATTACCGGAACTTCATTTTCGGTAACAACCGGCAATTCGCCTTCAAAAAGCAGAAAAATAATCGCGCCCAGCGCGTATAAATCAACAGCTTCGGACGATTGCCATAAAAATTCACCGTCCCGATTTTCGGCGTTAAAGGTCAGCGTCGTCCAAGCTGTCGGGTCGGGTCGGTCAATCAAACACGCGCCTTCAAAATCCAGCGGTCGTAACTCGCCCGCTTCGGTAACGATTAAATTCGCCGGTTTGCAGTCTCGCCACAGCCAGCCCGCCGCGTGAATCCGGCTGATGATTTCCGATAACTGCACGGCAAATTTGATTGCCCGCGAAATTTCAAGCCGCCTTTTTCTTTTTTTCAAAAAAAGATGAAGATTCACGCCTTCGATAAACTCCGTCGCCAGATAAAAATTATTTTCCGCTTCAAACGAAGAATAAATCTGCGGAACGCCGGTGTTTGCTGATTGCAAAATTTTGAGAACATCTCGCTCGTGCCTGACTCGCCAAAATCCGTCGCGCCCGTCCCATTCGGTCTCGCCGTTTTTGCGCCCTTCCTTGAGCAGACACGAACGCGGATTTGCACCGCGCAAATCCAACGCCTGATAAACGCCGCCTTTGCCGCGCTGGGACAAAGCGCGAATGATTCTGAAATGCTTTTTGAGCGGCGAATCGTCTGCCGCCGCGACTTTTTTTTCGACCGGAAACGGATTTGCAGCCCAAGCCGGAGGCGGCGCGTCCGTTTCGCGCACGTCGGGAATCAAATCACCTTTTTCATCGCGCATTGCCAGCACGACGGTATCGTCCGCAATTTTTAACTCGTTGATTTTGAAAGCCCCGTAACGATAAAAGACGCAGCTTTCCGGCTTCAATCGCGCTTCAAAAGGAATCGCCGGTGAAGCGATTTTGAAGGTTAATTGATGCAGATGTTCGGCGAAATAAACGGATTCTTCATCAGTCTGCGGATAAATCGTGATAAATTTTCCGATTTGCGTGTAATCGTAAAAAATTCCCGCGTTTAGTTTTTTCAATTCGTGAAGCGAAACCGGAACTTTATAAAACGCCGCGCGGCTTTTCAAAAACGGCGCAACCGCTTCTAAAACCGTCGCGGCGGTTAAAATCGTCGCCGAAACGTGCAGTTTCCAGCCTTGTTCCGGGTCGTTCGCCGTTCGCAAACGGCTGTATCGCCAAATCGAATCTTTTTCAAAAACCGGCAGATGCCAATCGAGCAATTGTCGCCAATGCCGACTAAGTGATTCAGCCGCGTTTAAAGATGATTGACGATTAAACGCGGCTGAATCCAAGATTTAATAACTCCTTCAAAGAGATTTCTTAATTTTAAAAATCCAACGTATCGCCGACGGTGAAACTCAATTCTGTTCCGCCCGGCGAAGCGGGACCACAGATGCCGTTTCCAATCAGGTAAGCCCGCGCCAGATTTTGCGGCGAATTCGGCACGCCTGCCGGGTCCGGCTGAAGTCTCGCCATCTCAGTGCTGTCTTTGGCGAAGGTCTTCATATAATTGTCCCAAGCCCCTTCGTCCCCGCGCACCGCCGCCGCCGCTCTGCCTTGCAAATCATTGGCAATAGCTGAATCTCCGGTCGGCGAAACCGCTCTTTCTTCATCAATTTCCGTTTGTTTATCTTCAATATTTGTTCTGATTGACATAATTTATTTTCCTCTCGATGTTTGAATTTTTGACAAAATTTATCCGTCATTTATTAACGCACCAAAAACTGGAAAAACATATCATTTAAATTTTTTTATACCGGCAAAAATCAAACCGGTTACATAAAAAAAGAGGCTTTCCGTCGGAACGAAAAGCCTCTTTTTTTGAAAGTGGTGCCGAGGACGAGACTCGAACTCGTACGGCTTACGCCACACGCCCCTCAAACGTGCGCGGCTACCAATTACGCCACCTCGGCAAAGATTTAGAAAGCGTCGCCTTCGTTAAATTTTCAATTTTGCAAACTTACTTGTCGGAGTTTGCCGCGTTCGTGTTTGAAGTCGTATTCGTTTCAGTCAATTGATTGGTGTTGACGACGACCGCCGTGTTTGACGGCAGAACATTTGCGTTCGCATCAACCGCGACGTTGGCATTCGTGCCTGCATCGGTCGGCGATGGCGGCACGGTTTCGGTCGTAGTTTCCGCGTTGGTCTCCAGAACCGAAATGTTTCCCGTCAGCGCGGGCATTGCTAAAAGCAGAGCCGACAGCATAAAAACGGTCGCCGCGGCAATCGTCAGTTTCGACAAAATCGTCTGCGAACCGCGCGGCTGAAACGCCGTGCTGGAGATGTTGCTGGTGAACAACGCGCCCGCGTCGGTTTTCCCCGGCTGTAATAAAACGCTGGCAATCAGCAGGACGCAAGAGAAAAAAAATAATGTGTATAAAAAATAAGTCACAATAAAAATACTTCCGAATTAGTTGTAATTAACAATTGCGGCGAAACTTTCCGCTTCGAGGCTCGCCCCGCCGACCAATGCGCCGTCAATATCCGTCTGCTTCATCAAATCGCGGATGTTGTCGGGTTTAACCGAACCGCCGTAAAGAATTCTGACGGCATCGGCAATCGCTTGATTGTGCGTTTCGGCGACGACGGCGCGAATAAAAGCGTGCATTTCTTGAGCCTGTTCGGGCGAAGCTGTTTGACCAGTTCCGATTGCCCAAACAGGCTCGTAAGCGATAATAATACGTTCCATATCGGCAACTGTCAAACCGTCCGTCGCGCCGACAATCTGCGTTCTGACGACCGATTCGGCGTTGCCCGCTTCCCTTTCCGTCAGCATTTCGCCGACGCAGACCATCGCTGTCAATCCGAATGACAACGCCGCTTTCGTCTTTTTATTGACCGATTCGTCCGTCTCGCCGTAGAATTGACGGCGTTCCGAATGTCCGATAATAACGTGCGACGCGCCGACGTCTTTGATCATATCCGCGCCGACTTCGCCCGTCTGTGCGCCGTGTTTCGTTTCCGCCGCCCCATTGTTCGCGGGGGCGTTTATTTTAGAGCCTTCCAATAGGTGGGCGGCGGGTTTTATAATAAAAAACACCCGCCCGCTAATTATTT
>JAJAYR010000152.1 GCA_026786155.1 Pyrinomonadaceae bacterium | reverse complement strand
CTTTAACGTCGCCGGACATATTTTAGGCGCGAGTTTGGTTTTAGTCGAAATGGAACGAGCGCGGGCGAACGGCGAGAGCGTGAAATTTCTTTTTTCGGGCGATTTGGGACAGTACGACCAGCCGATTTTGAAAGACCCGTCAATTCCGTCCGACTGCGATTATTTGATGACCGAATCAACTTACGGCAACCGTCTGCACGGGAACGATTCGAGCGAAGATCAAATGGCGCGGATTATTAACGAAGCCGCGAGACGAAACGCGCCGATTTTGATTCCGGCATTTGCCGTCGGGCGCACTCAGGAAGTTTTATATTTAATCCGCGAACTCGAAGAAGCGGGGAAAATTCCGGTTTTGCCGGTCATCGTTGATTCGCCGATGGCGGCGCAGGCGACGCAAGTTTATAACCGTTTCAGCGAAGAACACGACGAAGAATACGCTTCGATTCTGGCGCACAAAAAACATCCGCTACGGACGGGTTTGATGACGACGGCTGCGAGCCGCGACGAATCAATCCGGCTGAACGATTTGAAAGGCACGCGAATTATCATTTCCGCGTCGGGAATGATGACCGGCGGGCGCGTAATGCACCACGCGATGCGCGTTTTGCCGAATGAAAATGCGACGCTCGTTTTCGTCGGCTATCAGGCGGCGGGAACGACCGGCAGAAGAATTATGGACGGCGACCGCGAAGTCCGCATTATGAAAAATTGGATTCCCGTCAAATGCCGCGTCGAACGAGTCGAAGGTTTTTCCGCCCACGCCGATTGGAAAGCCGTTCTGCGCTGGCTGAGCGGTTTAAAGAATACGCCGAAACAGGTTTTTACGACGCACGGCGAACCGGAAGCCGCCGCCGCGATGGCGGGACACATCCGCGTAAGATTTGGCTGGAACGTCCACGTTCCGCATTACGGCGAAACGATTGAACTCAAATAATTTTCAAAAATCGGCTTCGTAAAACTTTACCGAATCGCCCGTTTGCAAAAACGTCGGCGATTTTTCATTCGGCGTGAACATTTCGACGTTTGTTCTGCCGATAATCTGCCAGCCGCCGGGCGATTCCAATGAATAAATTCCGGTTTGTCTGCCCGCGATGCCGACGCTTCCCTTTGGAACTTTTAAGCGCGGCGAATCTTTGCGCGGTGCGGCGATTCGTTCGTTCACTTCGCCCATATAGGCGAAACCGGGCAGAAATCCGAGCATAAAAACGCGATACGTTCGGGCGAGAAAAATTTCGATAATTTCCCGCGTCGTTAAATTATTAGTCCGCGCCACAAACTCCAAATCGAGCGCGAATTCCGCGTCGAAACAAACGGGAATTTCGATTAAACGCGCGTTGATTGTTTCGGAATCATCCAAGTTTTGCAAAGCGTTTTCGATAAAATTTTTCACGGCGGCAAAAGCCGTCAGAAAATCGGGAAAGGTTCTTCGGACCATCGAAACGTCGTAAAAACAAGCAAGTGAAGCGTAAGCGGGAACAATTTCGATGAAACCCGGAAAAGAATTTTTCTCGAAAAAGTCGGCGAGCCGAACGACCAGATTATTCATTTCGGCGGAAATTTCGTTGCCGAATTCGACGGTTAAAGCGTTGTCGCCGAGCGTGAAAATTTTATAATTCTTCATCTTTTACCGCTGTAACCTAATTGTTCCGAAACTTTACTCGCCGCCTCTTTGACGAGTGCGATGACTTTCGGCAAATTCGTTTCGTCGAGTTGGAGAATTGTCGAAGACGTGCCGAGCGCGGCGACCGTCAAGCCGTTCGCGTCGTAAATCGGCGCGGCGAGACAGCGCACGTTGGCGCTGTTTTCCTCGTTGTCAATCGCCGCGCCGTATTCTCTGACTTTAGCGATTTCCTGTAAAAATTTCGCTTGATTCGTGATTGATTTGCGCGTCTTTTTTTCCATTCCGCGCAAATCCAAAATTTTGACGATTTCCGCATCCGCTAAATTAGCCACCAAAACTTTTCCGATTGCCGTCGTGTGAACGGGAAGGCGATGCCCGACCCAAATATCCATTTTAATAAAGCTGTTTTCGGCTTCGACTTTTTCGACATAAACGGCGCGACCGTTGTCCAATACGGCGAGATGCGCCTCGGACATCCGGCTTTTGCGTAAGAATTGTTCGAGAATCGGTTTGGCGACTTCGCGCACGTCGGCGTGGGCGATTTGCCCGCGCGACAAACTCATCAGCTTTAATCCGAGCCGGTATTTTCCGCCGTCGCCGCGAATCAAATAACCGCGCTTTTCCATCACGCGCAAAATATAACTCGCCGAACTTTTCGGCACATTCAAACGGCGGCTGATGTCCGAATTGCTCAATCCGTTGGTGCTTTCGGCGACGAGTTCCAAAATCGAAAACGTCCGCTCGACGGCGTTCGCTGTTTTTTCTTCCGACATAAATTTTAGTTTGAAAGAGTTGAAAATATAGTGGTGTTTCAAATTTTATACTGAATAATGTTTTAGTGCCTTTACTTTGGAATAGATGAGAGATGAAAGATGATAACTGATAGATTCTGCCTCTTATCTCTCATCTGTTATCTCTTATCTTTCATCTATTCCGAATCGTTTTTTTCTACCAGCATAAATTGTGAAACACTACCGAAAATATCTATTTGAATTGGCACTTTTACTGCAATTTTATATTACTTGTCGGCAAGATTTTTTGTAAAGCGTTGTGCGAGATTGTGAAAAACTGTTCAATATCTCGAACAAAGTGAAATTTGTTATTTACAAAAATAAACGATTGCAGGTAGTTTAGCAAAACAAACTTATTTGGAACGAGTGTTCGGTATTGTGAACAAATAAAATATGACGACCCAAACGAAAATGGAAAGAGAATTTGATTCGCGGATTAACCACGCGCCCGAAAACTTCGACGCGGAAACGGCTTTGCCCGAAGGATTTTATGAATTTCTACAATCTCTGCACGAAGAATTTACGCCGCGCCAGCAGGCGTTGGCGAGCAAACGCGCGGAAGTTTTGGCGAATTCACACGCGGGTGATTTGCCTAATCATTTGCCCGCGTCGGAAGCAACCGGCGGCGATTGGAAAATCACGCTGCCCGAATATATCGCCGACCAGCGCAACCAGATGACCGGACCGGCGGACGACGCGGAACTCGTCGTTAAAATGCTCAACTCCGGTGCGCCGGGCGTGATGATTGACCTCGAAGATTCGATGGCGAATGTTTGGGAAAATCTCGAAAAGGGAATCGAAAATTCTTTGCTGGCTCTGCACGGCGAATTGAGTTATTACGATAAAAAACGCGAGCGGGAAGTTTCGATCAACGAAGGCGCGGCGGTAACGCTCGTGCGTGTGCGTGGATTGCATTTGAGTCAGGCGAATGTTTTCAGCGGCGAACTGCTGTCGGCTTCGGTTTATGACGCGGCGCGAATGGCGTTCGGCGTTGATAAATCAAAGCTGAAACATAATTTGACGTTTTATATTCCGAAATCCGAATCGGCGGAAGAAGGCTTGTTCTGGCGCGATTTGTTTCAGGCGATTGAAACGAAACTCGGTTGGGAACGCGGGTTTATCAAATGTTTCGCGCTCGTCGAAGCGCATCCGTTTGTCTATCAAATGGAAGAATTTATTTATAATCTGCGCGAGCATATTTTGGGCTTGAATCTCGGACGCTGGGATTATATGGCTTCGCTGATTCATTTTAACATCGAAAATGCCGAATGGGTTTTGCCCGACCGCAATACGATTCCGTCGGACGTGGCGTTTTTTCAAAACCTGCGCGAATTGATGGTCAACATTTGCCACAAGCGCGGCGTTCTGGCAATCGGCGGAATGACCGCGCTGTTTCCGAATCGTGCCGACGCAGCCTTAAACGAACGTGCTTTGAAAACTTTGGAAGCCGACAAACGCAACGAAGCGAGCGTTGGAATGGACGGCGCGTGGACGGGACATCCCGACCAGAACCAGATTGCCGTCGCGCAGTTTCCCGCGCCGAATCAAAATTTTATTCAGTCTGAAAACCGCGAGCGTTATCCCGATTTGCGCCCCGCGCCGAACGGTGTCGGAAAACACACGGTTGACGGCACACGCGCGGCGGCGCGAACCGCGATTCGTTACCGGCACGGCGTTTTGAACGGCAAAGGCGCGAGTCTGCTTGACGGTTATATGGAAGATTTGGCGACCGATAGAATTTATCGTCTAATGATTGCCGGGCGAATGAAACACGCCGACGCGGTGAAAATTGTTGACACGGAAGGCGCGGAAATTAAACACACGCCGGAATTTATCACACGAATTTTTGATGAAGAATTGGCGAAAATCTTGAACGATTTGCCGACCGAAGTTGCGGCAGTCGAAAAAGATAAATACGCCGAAGCGCGGCGATTGAGTGAAGAGATGATTTTGAAAGGACAATTTGACCCGATTTAGGAATTTAGCCACAGAGAACACAGAGGAATACAGAGAGAAACTAAAGAAAATTGATCGCAGATTTACACAAATAAACACAAATTTCAATTCAAAAACTCTGTGTTCTCTGTGTCCTCTGTGGCAAAAAATATAGGAGAAAAATTATGACCAGAGAAGAACAAATAAAAAATATCGAACGAGATTG
>JAJAYR010000151.1 GCA_026786155.1 Pyrinomonadaceae bacterium | reverse complement strand
CTGTAATTTTGTTCGGTCATTAAAAAGTGATTCTAACAATGGAAAGTGAAAAGTGGAAAGTCGAAAGTGGAAAGTTAAGAATGACTTTAAAGAAAAGGCTGTCGAAATGTAATTTTCCGACAGCCTCAATCTCTTCACTTTCCCCTTTCCACTTCTCACTCACCCGCTTTCGCGGCGTTCGCTTTGTCCTGCAAGATTTCCAGAGCCTTTTTCAACTGCAAGTCTTCCGGCGAAACCGGCGGTTTCGGGGTTGCCTGCGGGGTCGGCGTGGCGTTCGGGTTCGGCTGTTGTTTTTCCTGTTCCTGCTTGTCAATCAAATCTTCGACTTCGAGCGGTTCGGGCGTTTCGGGACGTTTGACTTCGATTGACGGTTTCACGCCCGATTCGGCGCGTTCGGTGTTGAGAAAGGTTTTGCCGGTCGGCGAAGCCCATTTTGCCGTCGTCAATAAAAGTCCGTCGCCGCTGCGAAGCGTGAATAACTGCTGCTGCGTTCCCGCGCCGAAACTTCTTTCGCCGACGACTTCGCCGCGCTGCCGGTCTAAAATCGCCGCCGCGACAACTTCCGCCGCGCCTGATGTTCCCAAATCAATCAATGCGACGACTTTGCCGTCGAATAAAAACTTGCCCGCGTCCGCCGTAAAAGTCTGCGTCGCTTTGTTGTCGCGTCCGATGACCTGCGCCAGATTGCCGTCTTTGATAAATAAATTCGCCACGTCCGCCGCTTCCGTCAAATCGCCGGTCGCCACGCCGCGCAAATCCAGAATGATTTTGCTCACGCCCTGTTTTTTCAGTTCATCAACCCGCGCTCTGATGTCTTTGGCTTCGCCCGCTTCGAGGCTGAAAACTTTGACGACACCGATTTTGCCCGTTTCGATTCGCGTTTCGGCTTCGGGAACTTTATATGTTCCGCGCGTAACCGCGATGGTTTGCGGCTTTTCGCCAGTTCGCAGAACGCGCAAATTAACTTTAGAATTCGCTTCGCCCATCAGCAATTGCCGCGCGTCGTAAAGCGAAATGTCGCGCGTCGCTTTGTTTTCGATATATTCGATAACGTCGCCCGATTTCAAACCGGCTTTGTCGGCGGGCGAATTCTTAATCACCGAAATAACGTATAAATACGAAGAAACCTGCGAAAACTCCGCGCCGATGCCGACTTGGTTACTCGCTTTTTTCCCTTGAAAATCCTTCACCTGGTCAGCCGTCAAATAAGACGAATACGGGTCAAGCCCGCCAGCCATACCGCGCAGCGCACCAGCGCGAACCTTTTCCAGATTCGGCTCGTCAACGTAATCGTTTTGAATATGCTGCAAAACCGATTCAAAAATCCGCATCTGCGCTCCGGCATCGTTAATCGGCTGCTGGGCGTTGGCGGTAAATAAGTTATAAACCGGCGTGCTGACGTAATAAATAATGTTCGCAATCGAATAGAGAGCAATAACTGACGAAAGAAACGCGATTGAATACTTCAGGCGATATGACATTGATTAAAATACCTCTTTTGTAGTTCTACGTCTGCGATGCGTTAAAGGTTATAATTTAACGACAGACAATTATCACTAAAATAAATTTTCCGTGCAAGACCAAGAAACGACTAATCAAATTGATTTT
Organism: Pyrinomonadaceae bacterium; assembly: GCA_026786155.1. Taxonomy (GTDB): domain Bacteria; phylum Acidobacteriota; class Blastocatellia; order Pyrinomonadales; family Pyrinomonadaceae. The sequence goes on along the minus strand of JAJAYR010000151.1, from coordinate 4,919 downwards.
ACAGATGTTTTTCGCGCACCTTTCAAGGGCAGACTGCTCGCGCTCGATTTGGGAATGAAGCACATCGGCGTTGCCGTCAGCGATGAACTGCAATTTACCGTTCGTCCCGTCGCCGTCATCGAACGCAAAAGTTGGAAAAAACTGCTCAAACAAATCATCGCTTATCTAGCCGAGTTTGATGCCGTCGGATTGGTTTTAGGTTTGCCGCTCGAAACCGATAATTCGGAAAGCGAAATGTCTGCGGAAGCGCGAAGATTAGCGAGAAACTTTTCGCTGTCCGTCAAAGTTCCCGTCTTTCTAGTTGACGAAAGATTAACGTCGTATGAAGCCAAAGGATATTTAACGAAACTGGGTTTGAGCGTCGAAGAAATCTGGAATCGGGTTGATTCGGAAGCCGCCGCGATTATTTTGCGTGATTTCATTGAACTGCGAAATCATTTGAAATGAAACAGACAGAATACTCAGAACTAAATTTCAATCCTGAATATCCTGTCCATCCTGTCAAATTATTTCCGCGGAATTAACAAAACGGTTTCCCGCGCCGCTTTTTCAATTGCCGCCTTTGTAAAAGGGAAAACCGGCGTGTTGCCCGAATACCAACTTTCCAACTGGTCTTTCCAATGCGGCGATTGCGGGTCGCCCGATTCGCCCGTCGGAATGACGTGGCGCGTCGCGTCCCAATCGCCCGGCGTGGCGATAAAGCGCATCGAAACGCTCGCGCCGACATTCGGCGTGGCACCCGCGCCGCCCGAACCGTTTTGCGGACGCGGCGCTATTTGAAACTGCAAACCGATTAACGGCGCGACCGCCAGCGGATGCGGAAAATTCACTTTCGCCCGACTTCCCCAAGTCCATTTCGTCTCGTCCGCACCGATTTGTTTGACGATAAATTCCTTCGCTTCCGTTTCGCAAGTCTTTAATAAATCCGCGTAACTGGCAAAATCTTTCGGCAGCCATTCCGACGGTTTTTCGGCAATCAATCGGTCAAAAAACGCGCCGTCATAAGGCAGAAAAACCGTTTTCGCCCGTTCCGCGCCGAAAGTTCCCGCCAAAATTTTAGTGCGAAATGCCGAACGCATCGCGTCGGCGACGAGCGCGGCTTTCGATTCGTGATTCATTCGCCCGTCCCAATCGGTCAGCAGTTTCAATGTTTCATCGGATGCGCCTTTTTGGTTGACGACTTCTTTGGCAAACCGTGAATTGATGACGCTGAACGTATCGAACTGAAAATCGCGCACGTCGTCAATCGAAACTTTCGGCTTTGAATTCAGCAAATCCTGAAGGCGTTTTGCCCGTGCGACCGTGTGCGCCCGCGCGATGACGTTTTGATATTTATAAGATTGTCCGACCGTTCGCTGGTTCGCCGTCATAATAAAATTTTCCGGCGGATTATAAAGCGACGGCAATTCTTCAAACGGCACAAATCCCGTCCAATCGCCCGCGTCGGCTGCGCCGTCGTAAGGCAGCGAACCGTCGCCGGTTTTGCGAATCGGAACTCTGCCCGCCGCCGTCCAGCCGATATTTCCCTGCGTATCGGCATAAACGAAATTCTGCATCGCGCCGCCCCAGGATTTCAACGCGCCGCGAAAATCAGTCCAGTTTTTCGCCTTCGCCAACAACGAAACCATCGTCAGCGAATCGTTTTTCGCGTCGAACGCCGTCCATTTCAGCGAATACTTTTTGCCCGCGTCTTCAAAGAAAACGACCCCGTGGCGCGTGTTGACGACTTCCAGAATTTCCGTTGTCGTGTCGGGCGCGAGCGCGTTTTTCCGCACTTTTATTTCTTCTCGTCGAATCGTCGGCGATTCGTAGCCTTTCGGCGTTTTCACTTTCCCGCCCGCGTCGAAGGTTTCCAGATACATATCCTGCACGTCCGGTCCGACGTTGGTCATTCCCCACGCGATATTTTCGTTATGCCCGATAATCACGCCCGGCAGTCCGGCGGTGGAAACGCCCGCCACCTTGAGATTCGGCGCGGAAAGATTAACCAGATACCAAATTGGCGGCTGCGTCGGCGGCAGATGCGGGTCGTTCGCCAGCAGCGGTTTGCCGTCAATCGTCCGCTTGCCCGAAATCACCCAATTATTACTCGCCGCCAAATCTTCGGCGTAAAAACCGATGCGGCTCAGAGAAGATTTTCTGACTTCTTCAGCTTTTGCCAAAGCAATTTCAAATTGCGGACTTAATTCCGAATCTTGAGTTTCGACTCCTAGATTCGCCGTTTGAGATTTGGATTTTTCAGAATCTTTCCCGACCAGCAGCACATCGAGCGGCGATTGCGGGTCGAGAACTCGCGCCAGTTTCTCTTTCGGCAAATCCATCAAACTCGCCTTCATCAAATCCATTCGCCAGGTGTTGCTCAAACCGTCATCGAAAATCTTGCTGACGACGAGCGAATCTTCCATCTTCCATTCGCGCGGTTTGTATTGCAGAATCCGAAATTCGACCGGCAGAGTTTGGTCGTCAAGTGTTGCCAAATACGCATTCACGCCGCGCGTGTAATTTTCCAGAATCGAGCGCGTGGCGGGCTGCAAATTTTTGACGTTTTCGACGGCGACACCGGCAAAGTTGAATTTGCGCCAGCGTTTATCTTCTTCGAGCGTAACTTTCCCGAAAATCTCCGCCGTTTCGCCGCGAGCCACGCGCCGCAATAAATCCATCTGCCAAAGCCTGTCCGAAGCCGTCACGTAACCTTGCGCGAAATACAAATCCGCTTCTGTTTTCGCCTCGATATACGGAATTCCGCGCTCATCACGTCTGACTGTAACTGAATCCGCCAATCCCGCGACATTCAAAGTGCGCGTCGGCGTTTGCGCCCAACACGCCGACGCGACGAGCAAAAATAAAGCCGATAACCAAATGTGTTTAAGTTTATTTTTCATTAAAAGGAAAATACAAGATTTTTGTGTAAAGTTAAAGGTTGCGGCGAAAAGATTGCCGACAAAAAAGAGCCTGTCTTATTCAAGGACAGGCTCAAGTTTTGACTTTCTAAAATTAAAAACCACGGGGGAGTTTGCAGCTTTCAATATAATTAACTGCACGCCCGCCAGTTTGAAAAGTTCCAGAAGTACTTTTTTAATTGGCAAATAATTGATTGACGGACAACTTAAATTTCGGCAGAAAAGCGGTTTCGAGCGTCGCGTTTTCCGCATAAATTTCGCTTTCTCTACCGAGTTTGAAAACTTCGATTTCCTTTTCCGGCGGCTTAACCGCCCAGTATTCGGGAACACCGTAAATCTCGTAAAGCTCGCGTTTGATTTGAAGGTCGCGCCGCGCGTTGACTCTGCCGGGCGAAAGAATTTCGATGACCAATTCGGGTGCGCCGTGAAATTTTCCGTCTTCTTCATTTAAGATTTCATCGCGCCGTTCGTGCGTGATAAAAATCAAATCGGGAATTACACCGTCAAATTCACTTAAAATCAAACCGCAGGTCGGCAAAATATATCCGATTGAATTTCCTTCCAAATACCCGAAAAATGACTGCATAATTTTTACCGAAACAAGTTGGTGAAAATAAACCGGCGCGTGTGAAATAATAATTTCTCCTCCGATTAATTCGTAACGGCAAAATTCTTCGGTCGCAAACCGCGCGACATCTTTGTTGGTAAAGAGTTCGGGTTTTTCTTCGTCCGACGGACGAAAAACATATTGCGTCGCCTGTGTAACCTGTTCGAGCATAAATTTCACCTCGCTTTTTTAATTTAAGAATTTACCACAATCAAACGAATTTCGCTCATTTCTCCCATCGCATAGCGCACACCTTCACGCCCGAAACCGGACGCTTTCACGCCGCCGTAAGGCATATTGTCAACGCGAAAAGTCGGCACGTCGTTGATTATTACGCCGCCGTATTCGAGATTTTCCGCCGCGTAATTTGAATTGGTCAGATTGTTCGTGAAAACTCCGGCTTGCAAGCCGTATTCGGTTTGATTCGATAGCGCGATGGCTTCTTCAAAATCGCTGAATTTTTCGACGACGGCGACCGGCGCGAAGATTTCTTCGGAGACGACGCGCATTTCCGGGCTGGTTTTAGTTACGACGGTCGCATCGAACATTGCGCCGTCGCGCGTGTTGCCGCACAGGATTTCCGCGCCGTTATTTTTCGCTTCGGCAACCCGATTCTGCGCCTTTTGCGCCGCTGCCTCGTCAATCATCGCCGAAAGTTCGGTCGCTTCGTCGAGCGGATTTCCCTTTTTTAAATGGCGGGCGTTTTCGATGAATTTCTCCGTCCATTCGTCGAAAATCTTTTCGTGAATATAGACGCGCTGAACCGAAATGCAGACTTGTCCGGCGTAAGCAAACGCGCCCGCTGTCGTTTGTTTGAGCGAACGCGCGATGTCCGCCGATTCGTCAACAATGACGGGCGCGTTACCGCCGAGTTCGAGCGTTATCATTTTTCGATTCGCCTTCGATTTGATATTCCAGCCGACTTCCGCGCTGCCGGTGAACGAAATCATTTTAATTCTTTCATCCTGATAAACCGATTCGATATATTTCACATTCATCGGCACGATTTGAAGCGCGGATTTCGGCAATCCGCTTTCAAGGAAAACTTCGCCCAGAAGAATCGAAGTCAGCGGCGTTCGCTGGCTCGGTTTAATGATAATCGCGTTGCCGGACGCGAGCGCGGGCGCGACTTTGTGAGCAACGAGATTTAACGGAAAATTAAACGGCGTAATGCCGTAAATCACGCCGCGCGGAATTAATATCGTGTATCCGGTTTTACCTTTTCCCGTCGCCATCGTAGCAATTGACACGACTTCGCCCGCAAATCTTTCGGCTTCGCCCGCCGCCCAAGCGAACGTCGCAATGCCGCGCTCGACTTCGCCGACGGCGAGTTTTATCGGTTTCGCCGATTCTTCGGCAATCGTCCGCGCAAACTCGTCTTTGCGCCGTTCGATGCCGTCGGCAATGCGTCG
>JAJAYR010000150.1 GCA_026786155.1 Pyrinomonadaceae bacterium | reverse complement strand
GACCAACACCTTTTGCATTTCGCGCATCAAACGGCGCAAGTTCAGTTCTTTTTCTTCGGCGGCGAGGTTAGCTGGAATTAAATTACTTTTTTTCGGCTGTGCCATTATGTTTAACCGGGCAACGGGAAGTAAATGCTCAATTTGCAAATCTTATCGCAGTATTACAGGCTAACGCAACTGCTTTCGATAGATTTATCTCTTCCGAATTGGCTGTCAAATATAATTTATCGTCCGGTAAAATATCGAGTTTCTATGTTTTTATTTTTTCAAAAAAGCGCGTCGGGTTTTGTTTTATCAAAGAGATTTTTCTTAATTTGCTCGACGCTCGCCCTGTTATTTTTGTTTTCCCAAATCAATTTCGCGCAGGAGGAAGACGAAGCGGAAGAAACGGCGCAGGCGGCAGCGGTCGCCAATTTTAATAAAGGACAGGACGCGCACGAAAAAAGGGATTTCTCGACGGCTTTGAAATTTTACGATGCGGCGGTCAAACTCGCGCCGGAATTTCCCGAAGCCGAATTTCAGCGCGGCAACGCTTTATTGTCTTTAAATAAACCGGACGATGCGGAGAAAGCGTTTCGCCGCGCCATTGAATTGCGCGAAGATTGGACTTTGCCGATGGCGAGTTTGGGCAATTTGCTGATTGCTAAAAGTAATTTCGCCGAAGCGGAAACGATTTTGACCAAAGCCGTCGCGCTCGACGCGAACAACTTTCCGGCTCTCGCCGCTTTGACGGAACTGCGTTTGAAATCAAAAGCCGCGCCGGAAAAACTGCGGGAACTTTTAGCGCAAATTAAATCGCTGACCGTCAAAGCCAATCCGACGGCTTCGATTTGGGCGGCGCAGGGCGCGATTGAGACGGCTCTGGGCGATAAAGTTTCGGCTAAAAAAAGTTTGAGCAACGCGCTTAATCTCGAACCGAAAAATATTTTCGCGCTGCAGACGCGCACGACGGTTTCGCTCGCCGAAAGCGATTTTGTCAAAGCGTTGAACGATGCCCAATTGCTCGTGCAAATCTCGCCGAATTCTATTGACGCGAAAGTTCTGCTCGCCCGCGTTTATGCCGAAAGCGGCGACAAAAATGCCGCGACGAAAATTTTAGACGCGCTCGATTCGGCTAATCCGAACGTCGCGGCTTTGCGAAACGCGATTGCTAAAAGCGGCTCGGTCAACGCCGCCGAATTAGAAACCGAACTGGCAAAAGACCAGCAAAACGCGGCGATTCTCGGACGGCTCTGCACGATTTCGAGAGTTGAAAATCCGGCGAAGGCGTTGGATTACTGCCGCCGCGCATCGGAAATCGAACCAACCAACGTCAACCACGCCGTCGGTTTCGGCGCGGCATTAGTGCAGACGAAGCAATACGACAACGCGGCGGCGATTTTCAAACGAATTCTGCAAATCGCGCCGGACAATTACACGGCGCACGCAAATCTGGCGACCGCGCTTTTTCAATCGAAAAGATACGCCGAAGCGATCAACGAATATCAATGGCTGACGGAAAAGCAGCCGAATCTGGCAATCGGCTATTATTTTCTTGCTATTTCGCACGACAATTTGGAACAATACATTGACGCGCTGGCAAATTATCAGCAGTTTCTAAAAATTGCCTCCGAAGCAGAAAATAAACTCGAAATCGAAAAGGTCAATCTGCGTTTGCCGGGTCTGCAAAAACAGGTGAAAAAGGTAAAAGGTAAAAGATAAATGTATCAGGTGGCAGTTTTTGTTTTCCTTGGCGTTCTTGGCATCTTTGCGTGAAAATCTTTTCACGCAAAGAACGCCAAGAAGCACCGATAATAATAATTTAATTTGTCAAAAAAGGTAAAAGTATCGGAACTAAAAATGATGACGCTTAAAAAAATTAACGGAAATAGATATATTTTGTCTCGTTCAAATTCTCCGAAAAATTTGCGACAGGTATTTTTTTACCTTTTACCTTTGACCTTTTGCCTTTTACCTTTGACCTTTTGCCTTTTGTTCGCTTTTCCGATAGCCGCTCAAAACCCGCAGGAGGAAGTTCCGCCGCCGCTCAAACTGTTGTCCAAAGAAGAAAAATCCGCGCTCGAAGCGCAGACCGATGTTAAAAAGCGCACGATTTTAACGCTGGAATTGATGGAAGCGCGGCTTGTCAAAGCGGAAACCGGCAAAACCAAAGAAGAATTCCGGGAAATGTTCAACGAACTCGGCGGCTTTCACGCGCTGATGGACAATACGCTGAATTTTTTGAACAGAAACAACGCCAACAGCGGAAAAGTTTTAAATAATTTCAAACGTATCGAATTAAGTTTGCGGAAATATATCAACCGGCTCGAACTTATCCGCCGCGATTTGCCGCTCGAATACGAACCTTATGTCCGAAGATTGGTCAAATACGTCCGCGAAGCCCGCACCAAAGCCGTCGAACCGCTGTTCGGCGAAACTGTTCTGCCCAATAACGACAATGAAAAATAATCTCAAATTAGCTTTTGGCTTTTTAACATTATTCATCTGTTTTCAGATGTGTTTGCCGAATTCGGTTTTCGCCCAACGGCGCGACCATCTGAACGAGATGGAAATCGAACTTATCCGCGATGAGCAGTCAATTGAACGGCGAATGGAAATTTATATCAAAGCGATTGACCGCCGGTTGATGGTTTTAAATAACGATTCGTCGAACGCCAAACAAGTGCAAAAGGATTTGGAAAAATGGGGCGAACTGCCGCAAGGCACTCGCGCCCAACTGCTGCGCGACATCGAAAAGATTTTGGACGAAACCATCAGCAAAATTGACGATGTAGCGAGCCGCGATTTGAAAAACAAACTGCTGCCGGTCGCCGTCAATGTTCTCGCTGACGGCGCGAACCGCTTCGTTCCCGAACTCAAAACGCAGTTCGATAAAGCGGCTGACCAAAAGGAACGCGGCTCAATTCTCGGCGCGATTGATTTCTGCCATCAAATCATCGAAGGCTCCGTGAAAGTTCCGAAATTAACGCCGAAGGAACAAAAAAAGATACAAAAAGAAGTCCAAAAGGAAATAGAAAAATCGCAGCAGCCAAATTAGAAGGTAAATCAAAGTTGAAATAGTAACTCACCTGACGCAATTTTTGTTTTTGTCGCCGAAGGCGACCAACATTATAGCGTAGGGAAAGCGAATGTAATGAGTGCCTCCCTACGACCGATTGCCAAAGAGTATTCCGACGCTGAAAGCGTCGAACAACCGCCCGCTTGATTGTTGCTCGCCTTCAGCGAGCGGGCGTGTTCGTTGCATCTGACGAGAGCGATTCTCGCTGGGCTGTAATG
>JAJAYR010000149.1 GCA_026786155.1 Pyrinomonadaceae bacterium | reverse complement strand
CTTTCGCCTTGCGCGGCGAGCAATTTGGCGAGTTCAATTTTATTGATTGAATCGTTCGGATTAGTTTCGAGCAACCGCCGCCGAAACGCGATTGCCGAATCAATTCGGTTAAACTCGAATGAGATTTCGGCGGCGTATTTCAGCGCGTCAAATTGATTTGTCAGAGCCGTTTCATTTTCTTCGGTTTTCGCCGCGTCCGTGCTTCGCGCCTTGACAATTTCGAGCGCGGAAATTTCCGCCGAAGCCGTTTCTCTCGTCGCCTCGTCGCCAGCGTCAACCATCAACTGCAAAACGCGCAAACCTCTTTCGGTATCGTTTTTCTGAAAAAATGCGCGGGCAAGACCGGTGAAATTTGCCGCGTCAAATTGTCCGAGTGCCAACATTCGCGCAAAAAACGCTTCGGAAAGTGCGACGGCTTCCGCGTCGTGTTTTTCAGCCGTCAAAAGGCGGCGCACTTCGTTAAATCTTTCGAGATTCGGCGGTTTTATTTCGGTTGCCGAATCGGAAACCGCAATGCCGATAAAGCGTTCGGCTTCCGTTCGGTCAAATTCTTTTTCGCGGATTTGCAAATTTATTTTCGCCAGTCTGAGCCACGCCAGACGCGCGTAACGCTCGTTCAAATCCTTCTCGATTGCCGCGATTAGCGATTTGATTCGAGAATTTTTACGTTGTTCCAGCAGTCGCTCCAGATATTTTCTCTGCCATTCGACGCGCTCGTTTTCAGGGTCTTCAATTTTGTAATTGCTCTCTTGTTCATAAATTGATTCGGCATCACCGCCGCCGAAAAATCTTCGCCGAACAGCCGTAAATTGATAGTCGGAGTCATATTCATCGAATTCAGTGGCGCGGCTGATGAGCAGTTCGTAAAATTCCCTTTGTTCGTTTTGGGCAATCAGATTTTCGTTGAGCAGCATTGCCGCGAGCGATTTGTCGGTTGGACGCTTTTCTAAAATTTGCCGGAAATACTTTGCTTTTTCGGTTTCATTCTCAAAAGACGCAACGATTTTGCGAATCAATTCCTGAAATTCTTCCGAGTTTTCAGCGTTGCCATTTTCCAAAAATCCGATGATAATCGGCGGCATTTTCTCCCGCGCTTGACGGCTTAAACCGTGTTCCCGCAAAACGTCGAAATACAGCCGACCGCTTTCAACCGGCATATTTTTCTCGTTCGTCAGAACTTTCGCCCACGTCGTTTCCGCCGATTTTTCGTCGCCCGCCAAATAATAAGCCGCGCCGAGCGTCGTTAGTTTCGTTTCGTCGGCGACCGTCAAATTTTCCGTTTCAATCGCCAATCGCAAATGCTCGATTGCTTTTCCGAATTCTTTTTTCCGCAAATAAAATTCGCCGAGTTTCGATTGTTCGTCAGGATTATCCGGCTGATTTTCCGTCATCGCCGTCAAAAACTTCGACGGTGAAATCGCTTTGTCCTGCTTTTCAAAAAGCCATTCGCCATATTCGCGCGTCAGCCGAAACCAATCGTCGTTGATTAAAAAATGCTTTTTGTCGGACGTTTGCCGAATAAGATTTCCAATCGAATCAAATTGCAAAGCCGCGCAGAAAAAACACTCCGCCGCGTCGTCAAATTCGCGCAGCGCAAGCGACGTTTCGGCGTGGCGCGATGCCTTCCAAGCCTGTGATAAATCGGCGGTTTCGATTGCCTGATGTGCCAGTTCGCGTTCGCCTTTGCCGAGCAAAAAGTTAATCAACTGCAACTGATAAGTGGAAGATTTTTCAGCGATGGATTGTAATTCTTCGCGGTTTTCGGCGTGAAGGATTTCCAAAAATCGCGCGACGTTTCCGTCATTTGAAACGGCGATTTTTCCCGCCGGTTTCCAATAAATCGCCCGCAACGCTCCGAGTTCCTTTTCCCGGTTGCCGACCGTTCGCGCCGTTTCCGCTTCGAGCGGCAAATCGTCAATTCGGTATTTTTCCAAAGCGTCGAAAGTCTTTTGATACGCGCCGCGTTCGTTGTAGAAGTTGATGAGATGGCGAACGTAAATTTCCTTGTCCGAATCAGCAACGGATTCTTCGATTTTCTTCCGCAAAATTGCCTCTTCCAAATCGCCGAAACCCGCGCGGACGCTCAAATCCTGAACCAGCGAAACAATTTTGTGCTTGTCGGACGTGAACGAACTTTTTTCAATTTTCGCTCGCCAATTTTCGTGCAGAGCCGCCAGTTCTTCGTCAGTTCCGTAGTTTTTGGTGATGTTTCCGATTGATTCGGTCATCGCGCCGTCCAAAATATTTAAACGATTTCGCGCTTCGCCCGCGTCGGTCGAATCGCTTTCGTCGGTGATTTCGATTAGCTTTTCGCGCAGATTCCAAAGAGATTCATCAATTTTATCGAGCGGTTCTGCTTCGCGCATTGAGTTCGCATAAGCCGCAATGTCAGCCGTTTTCATCTCACCGTTCAACGGATTTTCGAGCAATTTTCCAAATGCTTCCCGGTAAAGCACCCGCGCTTTTTCCTTTTCGCCCGCATCGAGTTTTCGCGCTTCGGCAAATTCATCCGCCGTAATCTTCGTTTCTTCTGCGGCGGGCAGTTTCGCTTTTTCCGCTTCGATTTCCGCCGTTCGTCCGGCTTTTTTCAAAATTTCGATTTTCTTTTTAACGTATTCCGGCGCGTCGTTCGTGAGTTCCAGAATCGTATCGAGATTTTTCAAAGCCGCGTCAAAATCGTTTCGTTTCGTTTCAATCTCGGCGATTGCCAGATAAAGTTCGGGCATTTCCGGTTGATTGACGATTGCCGTCCGGTAATTTTTGACGGCGTTTTCAGAATCTTGGTTAGCCTCGTAAATCCGAGCCAAAACCACGTTCCAACGATAATTTTTGAACGCTTCGGCGGATAGTTTCAAATAATAATCGAGCAAAACGTCCGCGCCGCCGTAACGCCGAACGTAGCGCACGGCATT
>JAJAYR010000148.1 GCA_026786155.1 Pyrinomonadaceae bacterium | reverse complement strand
CGATGAAAACGAAGATTTGGATTATGAAATAAAAGGCAAAAACGCGCGGCAGCGGCGGATTGACCGCGCATTTGAGCATTACGAATGGCGCGAATTTAAGAACGGTAAACTCGGCGGAATGATTGACGAACCCGTTGCGCTTCCCTTTTTGCGCGATAAATTAACTTTTCCCGCCGTTCAAAATCTACGCTCGAATGACAGCGTTTGGCAGTCGAAAAGCAGAGATTATGAAATCCGCGCGGGCGAATATAATGAAGGCGGTTTGTGGAAAACGAATCGTTCCGAACAAATCGAATTCAAAAAAGGCGTGTATTCCAATCCGATTGTCAGCGGCAATTGGGCGGTGGCGGCAAAAGCCGATTTAGATTGGTCTGCGCCGAATTATATTGTCCGTGTCAACCTGCAAACCGGCAGGGAATCGAAAATAAATTTGCCGCCCGCCGAAGAATTTTATCCGGTGGCGCTCGTTGCAGCGCACCATAAAGTTTTGCTTTATCGCGGCAAACAAGCGTATTCGACACTTAATCCGACTGTCGCTGAATACTATTTGCTCGACGCGAATACGGGCAAAACCGAATCGGTCAAAGGCGAATTTCAACCGCTCATCACGCAAGGTTTTCGCCCATTACAGCCGACTGACAAGCCGAATGAATTCTGGGCGACTATTTATAGCCGCGCGAAAAATGAAACCGACATCGGCGTTTATAATACGCAAAATTTTACTTTTAAGCCGCTGATGAACTTGCCCGAAATTCTTTTGGACAGCACGGAAATCTGGATTGATAAAACCGCGCAAAAAGTTTATTTCATTTACGGCGACGATGACGGGCGCGAAAGGCATCTGCTCGGTTTGCCGTTTCCCGGAGAACAGAAGTAATTTTTCAAACAAGCCGAAATAAAATTTCGGGCGCGGGCGGCAAAACAGTGTTGCTTTTTTCGTATAAATAAGTTATCAAATCACTATTGCAAAGGAGTTCGGTTTTTATATGAAACGCTTTTTGTCCACCATCGCTTTTTGTGTTTTTCTGTTAATTTTCGGTTTGCTCGTGCTGCTGCCGTCGGCTGCCGCCGAACAAAACATATTACAGAATTTGTTAAATCTGCCCGCGCCGCCGCCGCCGAATCCGCTGGTCAGAGCGACCCGCAGAAATTTTTCGTCGAATTCGTTCGACCGCGAAAAGCCGCCGGGCGACGACGCGCCGATTGAAGAACTGCTCGCCTTCTGGCAGACCCAAAATAACAGTTTTCAGGAAATGGGCTATAACCTCAAACCTTCGGAGCAAACTCTGCGAAGAATTCTTTCGGAAATCACCGAAAACCCCGAAAAACTGCCGAACTTTCTCAACGTCCTGCCGGAGAATTCCGAAACCGAAGATTTCGTCAAACAACTTTATGACCGGCAGAGTTCGGGCGAAAATTCAGAACGCGAATGGGACAGCAGCATCAAAAACTGGCTGACTTATCACAGCCGGTATTTCAGCGACGACCTTTTGAAAATCGCCGAAGCGGTCGGCGATACGGGCGAATATGTTTCCAATCAGAAGGAATTGCTGGCTCTGGCGCGGGTTGATTGGGACAAGGCGCGTCCGCTTCTCGAACGGCTGGCTGACGACAACAGTCAGCCGATTTCGCAGACGCTGGCGCGGTGGGCTTTTTATCAGCACGCCGTTCGAGAAAAGGATTTGAGCGACATTGATAAATATCGCCGACAGTTGCAGGCGACGGTCGAAAATAAAAGCGCGAAACCGGGCAATCGTGATTTGGCGATGGACGCTCTGGTCGAAGCGGGCGATTTTGAAGGGCGCGACGATTGGTATTATTCGCTTTTAGAAGACGAAACTTTATACGACTTGCGCGTCAACGGCACGACCTACACGGGCTTGACGACGCTCTTAAACCGTTCGCCGAAAGGCAAATATCTGGCGAAAATGCTCGAACTCGTCGGCAACAATAATCCGACGATTCGCAAGGCGGCGGTGCGAAATCTGACGACGATGCTGAACGAGAAAAATCCTGAAGTCGTGCGGGCGCTGCTGCCGTGGCTGGAAAACCCGGATTGGGCGCAGGAAGTCAGCGGCGAACGACGGCGACTGATTTCCGCGCTCGGCAATTTGACGATGCCGGAAAGCGTTCCGGGTTTGATTGCGGTTTTGAACGAAAAAGAAACTCGCCAAACGATGTCGTCAATGGGAAATTCGATGGCGAATATGATGGCGGCGGCGAATAAGATGTCGATGTCGGCGAATATGAGCCGCTCGACTTCCGGCGGGAGCGAAGAGTATTTTCCATACCGCGACGAAGCGGTCAACGCGCTGGCAAAACAGAAAGACGGGCGAGCGATTATGCCGTTGCGCGGACTTCTGCCGCAGGTCGAAGGCTGGCAGCAGGGCAATATCGTGCGGGCAATTCTGGCATCGGGCGGCTTTTCAATTCCCGAACAAGTCGAGGCTCTCGAATTGGCGGCAAAAAATTACAATCAACCGGATGGAGGCGCATATCCGGGAAATACGGCGGTCGTTATGAATACGATGTCTTATGAAATGCGCGGAGCAGGTGTCGCAGTAGATATGCCGCCGCCGATGATGATGTCAAACGGAAATTATGCCGTCGTCAAACGTCCGTTCAATCCGGCGGACATCAAACCGATTCTAGCGACTCAGCTAATCAATCAACCGGAAGCCGACGAAAATTTAGTTACAGCGTTGATTGACCGCATCAATGTTTTGGACGCCAAAGAACCACAAATTGCCTTCGGTTTGCGAAAAATTATGCTGAATTGGCGCGGCGCGGCGATTAACGCGATGTTGATGCGCGATGTCAAAAATAATAAAACCGACGTCGATTCGGTCGTCAAACTTTTGAGTCTGCGAAAGGAACTGCGCGAAAAACAATGGAACGAAGTTTCCGATTTGCGTAACGGCGGTCAATTGGCGTTTGGGCTTTCGGCTTGTCTGATGGAAAATCCGCCGGATTACGACGCGCTTTTGTTGAGCGAAAACATCGAAGCGAAAACGGCGATGCTGGCTTGTGCGCGTCTGATTCGCGCCGCTTTGCCCGTGCGGAAGGTCGCGGAAAATTTGAGCAGTCCGAATAAAATGCTGGCACTCGCGGCAGAACGCTATCTGGAAACGGAAGATTCGCCCGCAGCGCAAAGTTTCGTGCTGGCACTGCACCCGAACGAAGCCAAAATTCTCGGCGCGAAAAAACTTTTCAAGCCGGACGACGCGCCCGCGACGAACAGCATTTTTCTGCCCGCGCTTTTTGCCAGCATCAGCGATTCGTTCGGGCTTCCGGCTTATTATTTTTACGAACACTCCGACGCATTCGCCGCCGATGAAAAAAAACTGCAAAAGGAAGTGAAGGAAAATCAGGAACTTTTGGGCGTTTATGCCTTTGACGATAATTTTATTCGTATTTATAAAGACAAAGCGGTTTTCAGTTGGCAGACGGACAAAGCGCGTTTCCGCGAACGCGATTTGACGAAGGAAGAATTTGACGGCTTCAAAAATTATCTAACGGCTGAAAGAGTCAGCGAGATGCCGCCGTTTTTAGCCGACTGTGAAGAAAACTGTGAGGAAAAGGAACTTCTGATGCTCGGTCGCAGCGGCGGACGGCGAATTTTTATGATGGGCGACACGCCGCCGAAGTTTTTCGCCGAACTCGCCGCGACGTTCGACCGGATGCGCGAACCGCCCGCCAAACTGCGTTACGCGCTGGAGAAAAATCTCGCCGGTTTGGAAATTTTATTTGAAGACGAGAATCTGCAAGCCGAAACCGTCTGGAAAAACGCGGGCGATTTTCGCGTTTTAATCAGCGACGCGGCGCGGCGCGAACAGATTGACAAGGAATTGGAACGACAGAACGCCGATGAAGAAAAGGAAGACGTTGACTATGAACAGATTTGGAAAGTCCGGCAAAAACGTCGCGCTCAAAGAGAATTTGAAAATTTCGCGTGGTATCGAGTCGAAAGCGGCAAACTCGCCGGATTAACCGACCAACCGGCAACCATCGAATTCGTTCCGAGATTTGACGGCGCGGCGGTGCTTGCCGAAAAAGGACAATGGAAGGCGCGAACGGCGACGTTTGAAATCCGCGCCGATGCGGAAGGTTTATACAAAATCGCGGGCGGGCGAACAATTAAAATCGGCGACGGATATTATGACAAACCGCTCGTAACGCCCAACGGACGTTGGGTAATAGCAACCAAATTTGATGGCGAAGAAGGACCGAAATTAGTTCGCGTTAATCTGTTGACGAAAAAAGAATTTCCGGTAGCAACCGAAGATTATCCGCAATTTACCGCCGTTGCTGCTGTTACGAGCATCAATAAAATTTTGATTTTCGGCGGCGGTTACGAATCGGAGGAAGAAGAAGAAACCGAAGCAGCAGCGCAGCGGCGCGGCGAGTTTTATCTGCTCGATGCCGAAACCGGCGCGATGAACAAACCGAAAGGCGAAATTCGCCCGCTGGCGCAGCAAACTTTTCGCCCGCTGCAACCGACCGGCAAACCGGACGAATTTTGGGCGGCGATTCCCGACGCGGAGAAAAACGAAACGAACGTCGGCACTTTCAACGCTAAAACGCTCGTCTTTAAATCAATTTTGCGAGTTCCGCAGATTGAATTCGGCAGTATGCAAATGTGGATTGACGCGGACAAAATTTATTTCGTTTATCAAGGACATCTTTTAAGTTTGCCGCTCCAGCCGAAAAATGTTCCGCCGGTTACAAATTAGATTTTTTGGCGGTGGCGGAAGCGGCTGCCGGTAAATCTTCGCCCGGATTGGTGAACAAATTTTTCTCGAACTGATACTGCTTGTCGTAAAGCTGCCGATAACGTCCGTCGAGCGCAAGCAATTCTTCGTGAGTTCCGCGTTCGTGAATTTTGCCTTCTTCGACGACGAGAATGTTATTCGCGCTGCGAATCGTCGAAAGGCGATGCGCGATAACGAACGTCGTGCGACCTTTTCGCAAATTATTCAAGCCTTCCTGAATCAACGCTTCGCTTTCCGAATCGAGCGAAGATGTCGCTTCGTCCAAAATTAAAATCTTCGGGTCAGCCAGTAAAGCCCGCGCAATCGCAATCCGCTGCCGTTGTCCGCCCGACAGTTTAACGCCGCGTTCGCCGACAATGGTTTCGTATTTTTTCTCGAATTTTTCGATAAATTCGTCGCAGTAAGCGATGCGGCAAACTTCCTTGATTTGCTCGAAATTCGCCTGCGGATTAGAAAAGCGAATGTTATCTAAAATCGAGCCGTCGAACAAAAAATTATCCTGCAAAACCACGCCGAGATGACCGCGATAATCGCGCAGTTTGACGGTTTGCAAATCCAATCCGTCAACCGAAATCGTGCCGCGCGTCGGCTGGATAAAATTTAAAACCAAACTCAAAATCGTGGATTTCCCCGAACCGCTCGAACCGACTAGAGCCGTTGTCGTTCCGGCGGGCGCGTCGAACGAAACGCCCTGCAAAACCGGCGTATTCGCTTCATATTCAAAAAAGACATTTTCAAAAGTAATTTTTCCGGCGATGTTCGGCAGAGTCTTTTTGCTCGCGTCTTCTTCGTCTTCGGTCGCCTTGTCCATCACTTCGCGGATTCTATCGAGACCGGCGAAAGCGTCGGTGATTTGTGTTCCGATGGAAGTCAATTCGATAATCGGAAACGCCATCAAACTGGTGAAGAAAATATACATAAACAAATCGCCGAGCGTCATCGAACCAGCCATCACGGAATTTCCGCCGACGACAATCATCACGACGCTGATTGCGCCGATGACCAGCGAGGAAAACGCGGTAACGGCGGAAACGCCCGTCAAAGATTTGGCGATGTTGCGGAAAAGGCGATGTGCGCCGCGGGCAAAAGATAATTCTTCGCGCCGTTCGGCGGTGTAGGCTTTGACGATGCGGATGCCGCCGAGCGATTCGGTTAATCTGCCGGTAACTTCGGCGTTAATTTGATTGCGCTCGCGGAAAATCGGACGCAGTTTTTTAAATGCGTAGGCGAGAATACCGCCGAAAATCGCCAGCACGACCAGCGTTATCAAAGTCAGTCGCCAATTCAAATACAAAAGAACGCCGACGGAAATCAACGCCGTCAAAATGCTGCCCACCAATTGCACCAAACCTGTTCCGACCAGATTACGGATGCCGTCCGCGTCGTTCATAATCCGCGAAATAAGTTGCCCGCTCTGCGTCGAATCAAAATACGAAATCGGCAGCCGCTCGATTCGCGCCTGCACTCTTTTCCGCATTTCCGTAATCGCCCGCTGCGCCGCCACGCCCAAAACCTGCGACAGCGTGAAACTCGTTACGCCTTGCACGAGCGTCGAGATGCCAATCGCCAGCGCAATCCATTTGAGCATCTCGAAACGCTGTTTGATAATAATTTCGTCAACCAGATATTTCGACGATGCGGGCAAAACAAGTCCGGCGAGTCGGCTGATAATCATCAAAACGCCGCCGAGCGCGAGCCGGTAGCGATACGCATAAATCAAATCTCTCGCTTCAAACCACGCCTTTGAAAAGCTGAAGCGTTTTTTCTTCGGTTCTTCTTCTGCCATATTTTGATTATATCAATTTACAAAAGTTTTAAGTTGAGCGCGGTTTGTGTTCTGAGTTCAAACTTTAGTTTGTCTTTGATACTGCCGAAACGGTGTTATAATTTTGCTGAGGAATTATAGTTATGCCGAAGAAAAAGAAATCGCAGGAAAATCAAAACGGCAACGCCCCACGCGATTATTCGCACCTGCCGCGAGCGCGTGATTTTAAATTGCCAAAAAATATCGTGCGAATTAAAAGAGTTAATGGAAGCGACACGCGAAGCCATGGAAGCATTGCGGCTTGAAGAAGAAAAGTATGGCAAAGCTCCCCGTTTTTGATACGTCAATTTTCTCGCCTTACAAAAAACAGGTCGAAAAGGAAATCGCTTTTGCCTTGCTGCCTTCAATTATGCTTTACGAACTGACGGCAACCAGCATTGACGAATCAACTTTGAAAAAATACGACCGATGGCGAATGGCACTCACTCAAAATGACCGCCTTTTGCTTCCGACTAGAATTGATTGGTGGGAAACCGCCAAAGCCATCCGCCGGCTTTATCTCAAAAAAACCGCGCCCGTCAGCAAACTCAAAACTTTACAAAACGATGCTTTGATTGCGCGGCTTGCCGTGAAAAACAAAGGCTTTGTCGCGGGCGATGGACATTGACGATTACGAAATTATCCGGCGTGAAATGCCGAAACTCGAAATTGTTTCGGGTGGTTATTTTTTCAGTTAATTATGCGCGATATTCCCGTCGGCAACGGCTCGTTGCTGGTAACTTTTGACGATAAATATCAAATCCGCGACGTTTATTTTCCGCACGTCGGGCAGGAAAATCATACGGAAGGTTTTCCGTTTCGCTTCGGCGTGTGGGCGGACGGCGAATTTTCGTGGGTTTTCTCCGGCGATTGGAAACGCGAGCTTTGTTATCTGAAAGAAACGCTCGTTACCGATGTCAAATTAACTAACGAAAATCTCGGCGTTGAAATCGTTTGCAACGACACGGTGGCGAGCCACGAAAACATTTTTTTGCGGCGTGTTCGCGTTTCAAATATGCGCGACGAACGGCGCGACGTGCGCGTTTTTCTGCATCACGATTTCCGCATCTATGAGAACAAAGTCGGCGATACGGCTTTTTACGACCCGGAAAGTCAGGCTTTAATTCATTACAAAAAGCATCGCTATTTTTTGATTAATACCGAGCCGCATTTCGACGTTTTTTCAACGGGCAGAAAGGCTTTTCGTAGTGAGGAAGGCACTTGGCGCGACGCGGAAGACGGAATTTTGAGCGGCGGCGCGAAAACCGAGGGTTCGGTTGACTCGACGATTGGCATTCATCTGCAACTCGAAGCGCAGGACACGAAAGAGTTTTTTTATTGGATTGCGGCGGGAACTTCATACAACGAAGCAGTGCGCCTTAATAATCACGTTTTGGAACGGCGACCGCAGGAATATCTCGATTACACGGAAAATTACTGGCGCGTTTGGGTCAATAAAAACGATACCGATTTCGCCGATTTATCGCCGGAAATAATCGAACTTTACAAGCGTTCGCTACTCATCGTCAACACGCAGATTGACCGCGGCGGCGCGATTTTAGCCGCCAACGATTCGGACGTAACCGAACGCGCGACCGATCATTACAGCTATCTCTGGACGCGCGACGGCGCGTTCGTCGCCAACGCGCTCGACCTCGCGGATTTCCCGTCTATCGCCCGTAAATTCTACCGATTATGCGGCGAAATCGTCCACGAAAATGGTTATTTTCTGCAAAAATATAACGCTGACGGAACGGTCGCTTCCGGCTGGCACACGGCTTGGGACACGCTCTCGAAATCGCCGCAGATGCCGATTCAGGAAGACGAAACTGCGCTCGTGTTGTGGTCTTTGTGGCAGCATTACGACAAATACCGCGACATCGAATTCGTTCACCGTCTATATCGAAATTTGATTGTTCGCTGCGCCGATTTTATGGTCAAATTTCGGCATATCGAAACAAATCTGCCCGCGCCGAGTTGGAATCTGTGGGAAGACCGGCGCGGCATTCACACTTTTACTTGCGCTTCGGTTGTCGGCGGACTTCGCGCGGCGGCAAATTTCGCCGGACTTTTCGGCGAAACGGAACGCGCCGCAATTTACGAAACAGCGGCAAACGAGATTGTCGAAGCGATGCGCGAACATCTGTATAGCGAAGAAAAAGGTTGTTTTCTGCGGTCGCTGCAATTTTATGGCGACGAGCATTACGAAGCCGACGCAACGGTTGACGCATCGCTTTTCGGCGCGTTTTATTTCGGCTGTTTCGCGCCCGACGATGCAATGGTTGTCAGCACGATGCGGAAAATCGAAGAAAAACTTTGGATAGACACCGAAATCGGCGGCGTGGCGCGATTTGAAAACGATTCGTATATGCGCGTTTCGCCGGACGCGCCGAGCAACGCTTGGTTTATCTGCACACTCTGGCTGGCTGATTACCGCATCGCCGTCGCCAAAAAGAAAAAAGACTTAAAAGGCGCGTTGGAAATTTTAGAATGGACGGCGAAACGCGCTTTGCCGTCAGGCGTTTTGGCGGAACAAATCAACCCGCTCGACGGCGAACACGCTTCCGTTTCGCCGCTCACCTGGTCGCATTCGACGTTTGTGGCGACGGTGATAAGTTACTTACAAAAACTTCGCCAATTCGACGAGAAAGGCGTAAAATGATTCGAGAGGTGAAACCGATGGAAAAGAT